>DATLOL010000160.1:0-56420 GCA_035536275.1 Thermoanaerobaculia bacterium | reverse complement strand
TCCCGCCCCGCTCCATCCTTTCGCGAATCTCGAGCGCCAAGAACGAGCTCCTCGGGCCGGCGGAGTACGAGAAGACGAATCTCGACTTTTTCGGCGCGCGCGTTGCCGAAGTCTTCCGCCTCTATCAGAAGCGCCTCCAGGAATTCGACGCCATGGACTTCGATGACCTGATCGGCCGCTACGTTCAGCTCCTCGAGCAGCACGAAGACGTTCGCACCGAGCTGCACGAACGCTTTCAGCACCTCCTCATCGACGAATATCAGGACACGAACCGCGCGCAATACGTTCTCGTGAAGCTGCTGGCCGGCACGCGGGGCAACATTGTGGCGGTCGGAGATGAGGATCAGTCGATCTACCGCTTCCGCGGCGCCGACATCAACAACATCCTGAATTTCGAACAGGACTTTCCCGGTGCGCGCGTCGTCAAGCTGGAGCAGAACTATCGGTCCACCGGCAACATTCTCGATGCCGCAACCGGGGTCGTGTCGCAGAACATCGCCCGCAAGGGGAAGACGCTCTTCACCGAGGCTGGGAAGGGCGATCCCATTCGCATCGTCACCGCCGATACGGACCGCGAAGAGGCGCAGTTCGTCATCGACAGGATCTCGTCCCTGCGCGGCAAGTACCACCTCTCGGACTTCGCCGTCCTGTTCCGCACGAACGCGCAGTCGCGGCCCTTTGAAGAAGAGCTGCTGCGCGCGAACGTTCCGTATGCGGTCGTCGGCGGCGTGAAATTCTACGAGCGCGCCGAGATCAAGGACATCCTCTCGTTCCTTCGTCTGTCGATCCGCCCGCACGACACACCCTCGATCGAGCGGGTCATCAACGTCCCGTCGCGAGGCATCGGCGACACGACCGTGAACACGCTCACCGAGCACGCCGCGGCCCGCGAGGTGTCGCTGTGGACGGTGATCGAGGGCGATCTCGCCTTCCTGCCCGCGCGCGCGGCGAAGGCGGTGCGCGAGTTCCGCGAGATCCTGCACGACCTCCAGCGCGCCGCCACCCAGCCCCTCCCCGACCTCGTCGACTACATCCTCCTGCGCACCGGCTACCGGCGCATGCTGCAGGAGTCGCGCGACCTGCAGGACGAGTCCCGCCTCGAGAACCTGGAGGAGTTGATCAACTCCGCGCGCGAGTTCCTGGAGCAGAACCCTCAGGCCATGCTCGCGGACTGGCTCGACTCGCTGACGCTGATGTCGGATCTCGACAAGTACGAGTCGCAGAAAGGCGTCACGTTGATGACGCTGCACGCCGCCAAGGGTCTCGAGTTCCGCGTCGTGTTCCTCGTGGGGATGGAGGAAGGAATCCTGCCGCACGCGAATTCTCTCGAACGGACGGACGATCTCGAGGAGGAGCGCCGCCTCTGCTACGTCGGGATGACCCGCGCGCGAGAGATGCTCTTCTGCATGCACGCGCACGAGCGCCGCGTGCATGGCCGTTTTCGCGAGCAGTCCCCCTCAGCGTTCCTCAACGAGATCCCCGAGGACGCGAAAGAGCTCGTGCGCCTCGGGCGGGCGCATTCGTCATCGCAGAATTGGCGCGAAGCTCCGATCCGCAACAACCAATGGGGCGGCGGCGGCAGCTACGGCCGCCGGCCGCAATCGCCCGCCCCTCCGCGAGCAGCAGCCAAACCGGCGAACACCAACGTCAACGGCGTGATGTCGTTCTTCGGAAATCAGACCGCGCCGGTGCAGTTCGACCCGAATGCCATCCGCGCGGCGAAACAGGCCGAGGCGCCGGGCGGCGGGGCGGAGCTGAAGCGCGGCCAGCGCGTGCGCCACGAGATGTTCGGCGTCGGGACCATCCTCACGATGGAGGGATCCGGTCCCGACGCGAAACTCTCGGTCTACTTCGAGCGCCACGGCACGAAGAAGTTCGTGGTGAAGTTCGCGAAGCTCACCCGCGCCTGACGATCAAGGTCGCGCGGCGCGCATCTTCGAACGCACTGGAGCGAACGTGCGCGCGTAGAGCCGCGCCACGTTGGTCTGCTCTCCCAGCGCCGCGGTCTCGACGAGGACGGCGCCGTCCTTGAGCGCCGCCGCCGCCGGGAAGAACGACAGCGCGCGATCGAGCCCCAGCGACTGCATCGGCGTGTTGAACGCGACACTGCGGCCCTCGATCACCGACCAGTCTTCGAGCCACGACCGCTCGTTCCAGAAGACGACGAACGCATTGCCGTTCCACGCCGCGGCCGGATGCATCCGCCGGAACGTGGGCGTGGCCGTGTCGATCCGCGTGGGCGCCGACGCGAGCGCATTGCCCGCGGCATCGAGGAGGAACGTGTGCACCGGCCAGTCCGCGCCGGAGAGGTACGAGCCCGTCGTGGTGACGACAAGAATGTGATTGCGGCTCGCCGCGAGTGCGAGTCCCTGGCTGTAGCCGACGGCTTCGAACAGCGTGGAGGGCTCGCCGAGGAGGGCGCCGTCGCGGGAGACGTGCGCGGAGCGGTAGACGGTGCGTTGCGGATTCTGTTGCGACACCGGTCCGATCAGCGGCTCGGTCTCGCTCCAGACGACGAGGTGCGAATTCCCCGTCCAGACGATCGCCGGTGTGCGGCGGTAGAGATTTCCGTTCGCGGTCGAGAGGGTGACGGCGGCGCCGGGCACGCCGTTGCGGCCGATGCGGCGCGCGCGGATCTCGTCGTTGTTCGAGTGCCACACGACGAGGAATGCCTCGCCGTCCCACGAGACCGCGGTCTCGCCGAAGTGCTCGACTGCACGGCCTTCTTCGGCGACGACGAGCGGCTCTGGATCGAGCACCGAACCGTCGGCCAGGACGCGCTTCGCGAGGATGCCCGTGTAGTAGTCCGCCGTTTCGCGCCAGACGACGAGGAAGACATCCGGTGTCGCGGCGACGGACGGTCCGTCGCGCACGAGTCCGAGCTCCTGCGGCGCCAGCACGATGCGAGTCGGGCTTGCTTCGCCCGGCTTGAAGATCGACGCCGCGATGCCGCCGTACGAGTCCCCTTCACGCGCGACGGCCATGACCGTCTTTCCCCAGGCCGCGACTGCCGGCTCGCTGTGCGGAGTGCCCGAGAACGCGATCACGTGCGGCGCGGGAAGATCGGTCTCGATCGAGGTCACGACTCGGGCGACGGGATCGAGGCTCTCCGACACCGGCTCGGCGGAGACGAGCACGGTGCGGAAGCCGTTGTACGCGCCGCGAATCCGCGTGGCCGCGGTTTCGAGCACGAACGGCGCGGCGCCCACGACGCGGCCGTTCGACGCCACCCGGACGGCGGTCATGCCCTCGGATGCTTGCGGCCACATCACCACGAACGCGCCGCCGTCCCACACCACCGAAGGCGCGTCCACGGCGTTCGGTTCCGCGCTGCGATACGTGAGCGGTTGTGCGATCAGCGTCGCGTGCTCGTCGACTGTGAGGATGAGCGTCGACGCGGCGTCGCTCCACGCAACGACGGCGCGCGTGCCGTTGGATTCCGCGCGGCCGATCGATCCCGCCGAAACCGTGGCCAGCACTTTCTGGGTCAGGCTGCCGTCGCGATTGATCATCGTGGCCAGCAGGTTCGTGCCGCTGACGGTGAAAATCATGTAGCTCCGGCCGACCGCGACGACCGAGCCGGAAAGACCTTCGATCGGAATCCGGCGCAGCACGGCGCCTTCGTCATCGAGGAGGACGGCGGCGGAGTCGGGATAGTTGTAGACGAGCGCGCAGAACGTCGTGCCGTCCGAGGCGAGATCGAGGACCGGGCGATTGGAGAAGAGCCGCGGAGCCGTCTGCGCTCGCGCGTCCGGACCAACGGGCCGCGCATACGCCTCGATGTTGTCGTTGTACGCGACGAGATACGAGCGGCCGTTCCACTCGATCTGCGGGTCGCTGCCGTGTTGCGCGAGCTCGATCCCGAATGGATCGAGAGCCTGGCCGTCGTCGTTCAGACGGCTGGCGTAGACGGCGTAGCCACGGGTGAAGTTCGGGCGATCCTTGCTCCGCTCATCGGCCCACACGGCAACGAAGTCGCGGCCGTCGGTGGCGACGTCGGGCGTGCTCTGGACGTACACGGCCGGACGGAGGTCGAGCGGCATGAGCGCGCGGCGGGGCTCGGCGAGGAGCGGGGCGGAGACGAGGAAGGCGATGGCCATGCGGCGGAGCATTGGGTTATTGTAATGACATCGCCCCCGGGGCCATCGTGACGTTTCTGCGGCTTTTCCCGCACGGCACGAGGATCGCTCTGCGGGCGGCCAGCAGTCGATCTCCTCAGAGAAGGGTCCCCCTCATGCTCCGTTGTGCAGCCGTGCTGCTGTACTCGTTGCTCGCCGCGGCCATGGCCGCGCAGACGCGCTTCGTCTACGACACCTTTACCGGCACCACCGGTACGTTCCTCGAGAGCCACACGCCCGACACGGGCGGCACGTGGTCGCGCGTGCGGGGCGACGGCATCGAGATCGTGTCGAACACGGTTCGTCCCGATCGCAATCAGTCCGACGACATCTATCTGAACGACGCCATCGCTCCCTCGCCCGACTACGTCGTCGGCATCAGCGTCACGTTCGCCGGCAACAACGAGGACAACATCGTCGAGCTGTACGCGCGGGCCTCGCTCACGCTTCTCGACGGCTACGGCGTCACCCTCGACGCCCTCGGCAACTACCAGATCACTCGCTACGTCGGCGGCACGCTGACGGTGGGGCTCCGTGCTTCTTTCCTGGACCACCGGCGCCGAGTCGGACAATGTCGGCTACCGAGTCTGGCGGGAAACGCGCGGTGCGCGAGCTCTCCTCACGCCGTCGCCCGTCGCCGGCTCCGCCTTCTCCGGCAACGCCGTCGGCGCAACGTATCAGTGGATCGACCGCCGCGCGCCGGGACACGACGTACTGGATCGAAGAGATCGGTCTCGACGGAAAGCGTGAATGGCACGGCCCGATCGAAGCGCGCGCCGGCGCGATCGACGCCCGAACGCTCCCCGCTGCGACGTTCGCCACGCTCGCGCAGCGCGAAGGCGTGGTGCGGACGGAAGAGACGCTGCACGAACAGCGAAGCGAAGTCCGCGCGCAACACTTCGACGTGGCCACGCGCGACGCGCTGAAGATCGCGGTGACGAGCCCCGGCATCCACGAGGTGCCGCTCCCGGTCGGCGCGGACGTGAAACGCGTGCAGGTGTGGGAGGACGGCCGCGAGTTGCCTGTGATCGTGTCCGGCAACACCGTGCGCTTCTACGCGACGCCGCTCGACTCGCCGTGGAGTGCGGCGCGCGTGTACTGATGACCTGGGACCGCGGCGCGGGCGCGCGGATGAGCGTTGCGGCGAAGTCGAACGCACCGCTCCACACGGCGACAGGATTTGCGGCGACGGTCGAGCGCCGCGAGAAACTGATCTTCGCGGCATCTCTGGACAGCGAGGACGGCGACAGCTTCTTTGGACCGCTGATCACACTCACGCCGGCGCGGCAGACGTTGCGCCTGGAGGACATCTACCGCGGCGCGCCCGAGGCGACGCTTACGCTGACGGTCCAGGGCGCTTCGGCGGGCACGCATCGCGTGGCCGTGACGCTGAACGGGAACGCCGCGGACGTGCTCGAGTTCGCAGGACGAACGAAGCATCGGGCGAGCATCCTCGTCAACGCCGCATGGCTTCGCGACGGTGACAACGAGGTGTTGTTCACCGCGCAGAACGGCTGGGAAGATGTCAGTGTCGTCGAGGCGGTGAGTGTCACGTATTCGCGTGCGTACCGCGCGTCGAAGGGCGCGCTGGTCTTCACCGCGCCCGGCGGCACGCGCGTTCCCGTCAGCGGTCTCACCGGCGAGATCACCGCGATCGACATCACTAATCCCGCCGCGCCGGTCCTGCTCGCAAATGAAGGCGGCACGATCACCGTTGCCGGCAACGGCACGCGCACGGTCGTCGCGGCGGATCGCTTCATCCGCGCCACGGTGCAGGCGAACGACGTCTCCGACCTCACGAAGATCAAGGCGGGCGTGGACCTCGTGATCGCGCCACGCGCGTTCCTGAGCGCGCTGAACGGCCGCGCTGCGGTGGCCATCGAAGACGTCTACGATGAGTTTGCGTACGGCGCGAAGGATCCGGCGGCGATCCGCGCGTTCATCGAGTTCGTGAAGCCGCGGAGCGTGCTGCTCGCCGGCGACGGCTCGTTCGATCCGCGCGGCTACAACGGCGGCGCGGCGCTGGACCTCATTCCCGTGAAGCTGCTCCGCAGCGCGCTGCAGCGCTCGCCGTCCGACGCCTGGTTCACGGACTTCGACAACGACGGCGCCGCTGACATCGCCATCGGCCGCTTACCCGCGCGCTCGATAGACGAGCTGCGGACGATGCTCGTCAAGACCGCGCCGGCCGAGGGCGACGTCGTGTTCGTGAACGGCGCCGGGTTCGCGGAGCGGTCGTCGCACGCGACGGCTACGTCGACGTAGACACCGAAGGCATCGTCGCGGCCCGGCAGAATCTTCTGCAGCGCTGGGACGATGCGGCGCTGGTCGACTTCACCGGGCACGGTTCCGTCGGCCTGTGGCAGAGCGGCAGCTTCTTCTCGTCCGATGACGCTGCGTCGCTGACGCACGGTCCGTTGGTCGTAGCGATGACCTGCCTCAACGGCTACTTCCACGACATCTTCCAGGACAGCCTCGCGGAGTCGCTGCTGCGGAATCCGAACGGCGGCGCGACGGCGGTGTGGGCGCTATCGACGCTCACCGAAGCGCGCGGTCAGTCCGTCGCGAACGCGGCGCTCGTCGATGCCCTGAAGCGCGGCGCGACGCTCGGTGAGGCGACGATGGCCGCACAGCGCGCCACCAGCGACGCCGACGTGCGCCGCACCCTGGTGCTGTTCGGCGATCCGGCGATGAAGATGCGTTAGTGCCGCGCGGCTCGCGTGCGACGCGGACCGCCGGCGCCGTCGAGGGAGCGGAGCAACGCGCGGGTCACGCCAGCGTACGGCTCTTCCGCTGCCACGCGGTGGTAGAAGCACGTAGAGCTGTTCCCCCGCGCGCAGCAGCGTTCCGTCCGTGGCCTCGCTCGCGCCGACGATCGAGTCGACGGCGAAACCGTAACGCTGGACTGCATGGACGACGCGCGACTGTCGATCCAGACCACCAGCACGTCGCGGGCGTTCGAGGCGATGTCCGGGCTCGACTGATATCCGGCCGCCTCGATGACCCTCGTGTACGATCGACAGGCACCTCCGTGCGAGCGTCCACGACAGCACAACGGCCAGGAGGAGTGACTTGCGACCTTACGTCTTCGCGACTTTGCGACGCCGCGCGTGCAGGCGGTCGATGAGCTTCGTCGCGCTGCGCACCTGCTCGAGGATCTTCTCCTCGAGACCGGCGCCCTTCGCCTTGAAGCTCTTGGCGCGGCGGAAGATCTGTCGCGCGCGGTCTTTCTCGCCGTTCTCGAGCAACGCCATGCCGAGGTGCATGAGGTTCGTTGCGGTGGGACCGATGTCGGCGGACTTCGTGAGGAAGTCGACGGCGGACTTGAAGTCGCGGCGCTTGAAGTAGACCCACCCCAGCGCGGCTAGAGGGAACTGCTTGAGCTCTTTCGGCGAATAGCGGAGCGCGAGCTGCGCACTCTCCAGCGCCTCGTCGAGGTTCTCTTCCATTTCCGCGAGGTTGTACGCCTTCTCGTAGTACGCGATCGATTTCGCGTAGTTCGAGGTGTAGTCGCGAAGCATGTCTTCGAGGACGCCGTTGGCCTCCTTGAAGTTGCCTTCCGCGCGCAGCGCCTCGGACAGCGTCGTGTACGCCGCCGCGGCGACCACTTCCGCCGGCCGGTGCTTGAGGATCCGGCGGGCCACGGAGATGGCCTCGGTGTTCATGTCCAGGTGCGAGCAGAGCAGCGCGTACGGCAGGAGCACGTTCACGTTGTCGGGCTCGACCTGCGACGCCTTCCGATAGTGGTCCAGCGCTTCGACGTACTTGCCGTCCGTCGCCAGCGACTCAGCCTCGCTGATGGCCTGCTTGGCCGGACCTTCGACGGGCATGTGGCCGGAGATGCCCTCGTAGATCTTGACGGCCTGCTGGTACTCCATCTTGTTCGGATTGAGCTCCAGCGCTTCCTGGAAGCACTCGATCGCTTTGCGGTTCCAGTTGCGATCGAGATAGCAGAGGCCGAGGTGATAGATCGCTTCTTCGTAATCAGGATCGAGCTTCAGCGCGGCCTGGAACGAGCGGATGGAGCGTTCGAGCTGGCCTTTCTCGTAGAAGATCGTGCCGAGGAGGTAGTAGGCCTGCGGGATGGCCTCGAGCTGGATGGCCTTCTCGAGGAACTTCTGCGCGCGAAGGAGCTTGCCTTTGCGCGCGTAGATCGCGCCGAGGGAAAAGTACGGGAGAAAGGACTCCTGGGAGATCTGGATGGCGCGGCGCAGCCAGCGCTCGGCGCCCTTGAGGTCCTGGCGCTCGTGCAGGAGCACGCCGTAGAAGACCGCGGCGTCGAAGTGATCGGGCTGCACTTCGAGCGTGCGCTCCAGGTAGGCCTTGGCGCGATCGATGTTGCCGTCGTTGAAGAGCATCTCGCCAAGGAAGAAGGAGAGCTCGTAGTTGTCGCGGTCGAGGCGGAAGGCCTCTTCGAGATGCTTCATCCCCCGATCGGGATCGAACCCGTCGAACGCGGCCTCGGCGTCGGCAACGAGCAGCAGGAAGCGCTCGCGCTTCTCGCCGCGGAAGAGCGACACCATGCGGTCCTTCCGCTCGGTGAAGCGCTGCTTCTTCTCCAGAGCGAGCATCTGCTCGCCCATCTTCGATTCCCACAGCTCGACCACTTCCTCGGAGGTGAGGATGTTCTTCTTCTCGAGGAGCTCTTTGACCGAGAGCAGTCCGGTCTGATTGATGAAGATCGCCCGCTCGTGCTTCTGCACAGCGTCGACGAGCGAGCGGATGGTCTCCGCCGACCGCTTCACGATCTCTTCGATCGCGGAGACGCGCTCGAGCAGATGCTCGTCGAGTGAAAGGTCTTCTTCCTCTTCAGTGTACTCGTCGAGGTCTTCCTCCTCGAACGAGCTCACGCCGGAGAGCACGAGCAGCTTGTTCTGGCAGCGATAACAGAACTCGCGCTCGTCGTCGTTATAGGCGCTGCAAGTCTGACAGAGCATGGTGGTTTCGGCGGATTAGAACAGTTATTGAGGACCGTGTCATCCCGAGCGAAGTCAAGGGATCTCTGCGTGTCATTTGCGGTAATCGTAGAAGCCGCGGCCGCTCTTCTTTCCGAGCCAGCCGGCGTCCACCATCTTCACGAGCAGGGGACAAGGGCGGTACTTCGGATCGCCGAATCCCTGCTCCAGTACGCGGAGAATGGCCAGGCAGACGTCCAGACCGATGAAGTCCGCGAGCGTGAGCGGTCCCATCGGATGGTTCATGCCCAGTTTCATCACGCCGTCGATGGCCTCGCGCGACGCGACGCCCTCGTACAGCGCGAAGATGGCCTCGTTGATCATCGGCATGAGCACGCGGTTGGAGATGAAGCCGGGGTAGTCGTTCACCTCGATCGGCGTTTTGCCCATGCGCTTCGAGAGGTCTTCGACTTTCTGGTAGGTGTCGTCGGACGTGGCGATGCCGCGGATCACTTCCACGAGCGTCATGACCGGCACGGGATTCATGAAGTGCATGCCGATGACTTTGTCCGGCCGGTTCGTCGCTGCGGCTATTTTCGTAATTGAAATAGATGATGTATTCGATGCGAGAATACAGTCAGCTTTTGTGACCTGATCGAGGGAGGCGAAGAGTCTCGTCTTGGCCTCGGTCTGCTCGATGATGGCCTCGATGACGATGTCGGCGTCGGTGACGGACTGCACGTCGGTGACCGGCTTGATGCGGCCGACCACCGCGTCGCGCTCTTCGGCGGTCATCTTTCCCTTGTCGACGCCGCGCTGGAGGTTGGCGGTGATGGTCGACATCGCGCGCTGGAGGAACGATTCGTTCACGTCGACGAGGGTGACGTCGAAGCCGCAGGCGGCCGCGGTGTGCGCGATCCCGTTGCCCATCGTTCCGCCGCCGATCACAACAATGTTTCTCATAGGCGGCGGACTGTATCGTAAGATCGTCGGTCCCGGAGCGTCTGAAAATGGCCAAGAAATGCTTCATGTGCGGTCGCGAAGTGGGGGAGGGCATCCTCTGCGAAAAGTGCGACAAGCCGCGCAAGAAGAGCGGGTCCACGCAAGCGGCCGCCGAGAAGCCGGCGGCCGAAGCGGCCGCCGCTCCACAGGCGCCGCGGCAGAACACCGCGACCGCTCCTGACCTCGATCCGTTCCCCAAAGCGCCCGTTCTCCAGTTCCCCGTCGAATCGGCGTCGCCTGCGGTCACGAGCGTCGTCAACCTGCTCGTGGCCAGCGGTGTCGCCTCGGTGCTCCTCGGCCCCGACCGTACGGTGAAGTTCGTTTCCGACGACGCGAAAAAACTCTTTGACGGCACACAGTCGGAGCTTGCGCACCTGTCGGCGATCGAGGCCAAGGCGGGCATCCGCGTGGGCGAGCTTTCGGTGCCGACCACCGCCGGCGTGCACATCGGCGCACGCAACTTCATCTACACGCTCGTGCCGATGTCCGGTGGCGCGACGGGCGCCGTGCTGGTGTTCCGTCACGCCGATCCGATGAACGAGGCGCACGCGTCGTTCGTCACCTACGTGCGCGAAACGGTCTTCGGGCCGCTACGCGCGTTGCGTGACTCTCTGCATGCCGCGTCGCGCTCGCGTAATGACGAGTTCCTCGCCGACTCCGCGGCCGGGCTCGAACAGGTCCTCTCCTCACTCGAGCTCGCGCCCGAAGTCGAAGAGGCGTCTTTCGCCGTACGGCCCGTGCCGACGGTGACTGAGGTCGTGCGCCGCGTGGCCGAACGCTTCCGCGCGCACGCCGACCTGAAAGGGATCCGCCTCGACGTTGACGTACAGGACCTCGAGGAGCGCTTCAGCGATCACGAGCAGTTGGCCGAGGCGCTGACCATCCTCATGGAGAACGCACTGCACTACGTGCCCGCTGGCGGGCAGGTCGTGATCGGCGTCCGCTGGATGGAGCACAAGAGCAAGCCGCTGCTGCTGTTCTTCGTCATGGACAACGGCGCCGTCGTACCGGAGGCGCTGCGGCAGAAGATCTTCGAACCGTCGTTCGTCTGGAACCCGTCGTCGTCCGAGCGCACGGGGCGCGGGCTGTTCAAGTGCCGCGAATTCGCGGTCGCTCACGCCGGTTCCGTCTGGGCGGAATCGAAGACCGGCAAGGCCTGCACGTTCTTCCTGCGCGTGCGTCCCGACGGCGTCCTCCCATGAAACGACTGCTGCTCCTCCTCGCGCTTTCGGCTCGCGTGTTCGCGAGCGACAACGAGATCACGACCGCGAATGTGACGGCGCTGATGAACGCCTATCGCGCCGAGGCCGGCGTCGGTCCGCTGCGCCTGGACGCGCGGCTGTCCAAGGCGGCCGAGCTTCGCATGCAGGACATGATCGACGGCGAGTGGTGGAGCCACGAGTCGCCGGAGGGCACATCACCGTTCGTCTGGATCACGGCCGCGGACTACAAGTACGTCGCCGCCGGCGAGAATCTCGCCGCGGGCTTCGAGACTGCGCGGCTGCTGGTGCAGTCGTGGATCGAATCGCCCGGACACCGCGCGAACATCCTCAATCCGGCGTACGCCGACTGCGGCGTCGCCGTGATCGAAGGACGCACCGATCGCCGCGCCGAGGGGAAGTCGATCGTGGTGCTGTTCGGACGGCGCGTGGTCGAGCAGGTCAGCGCGAAGTAGCGATCACGCGACCCTGATCGACGGATCGACCTCGCGCGCCCAGCGCTGCATCCCGCCCACGAGGTTCTTCACTTTCGAGTAGCCCTGCGCACCGAGGAGGTGCTGCTGGACGTGCCCGCTGCGGCCGCCGCTGCGGCAGATCATCACCACTTCTTTGTCTTTCGGGATTTCCGCCAGTCGTTGCGGCACCTGGTTCATCGGGATGTGCACCGCCCCCTCGATGTGGCCGGCGTTCCATTCGTACGGCTCGCGCACGTCGACGAGGACGATGTCCGCTCCGTCGGCGAGCTTCTGTTGCAGGTCGGCGGGAGTGATGTCGGTCTGGTTCACGGGGTTGCAGAACTCCTCGTAGTCGATCAGTTTCGTGATGGGTGCGTGCTCTTCGCAGCGGCGCCGCAGCTTCATCGTGCGGAAGGTCATGCGCATCGCGTCGAAGAGCAGCAGCCGGCCGGCCAGCGTCTCTCCGATGCCGGTCAGCAGCTTGATGGCCTCCGTTGCCTGCAGCGTGCCGATGATCCCCGGCAGCACTCCGAGCACGCCGCCCTCCGCGCACGAGGGAACCGTGCCGGGGGGTGGCGGCTCCGGATAGATGCAGCGGTAGCACGGACCGTCCTCCGTGGCGAAGACCGAGACCTGACCGTCGAACCGGAACACGCTGCCGTACACGTTCGGCTTCCCCGTGATCTTGCAGGCGTCATTGACGAGATATCGCGTTGCGAAGTTGTCCGTGCCGTCGAGGATCACGTCGTAGCTCGCGAACAGCCCCAATGCGTTCTCCGACGACAGCCGCGCATCGTGCGTCTCGATCGCGACCTCGGGGTTGAGATCCCGCAGCCGCGCGCCCGCCGCCTCGATCTTCGGGCGCCCGACGTCGGAGGTGGCGTAGAGGATCTGGCGATGGAGGTTGGTGATGTCGACACGGTCGAAGTCGACCAGGCCGATGCGTCCGACGCCGGAGGCGGCGAGATAGGTCGCGGCGGGAGAGCCGAGGCCGCCCGCGCCGATAATCAGCACCGAGCCGTTCGCGAGCTTCTCCTGACCGGCCGGGCCGAACTCGGGGAGCGTGATCTGCCGTGTATACCGTGTCATCCTGCGCCCTCTGCGGGGCTCAGGATGACACGTCGATGGGCCTCACGGAAGCAACCTTGCCACGATCTCCTGAATCTTCTTTCCGTCCGCCCGCCCTTTGTAGCGCGCCGTCGCTTCCTTCATCACCTTGCCGAGATCCTTCTTCGATGCTGCGCCCGTGGAGGCAATGATCTCGCGCAGGCCCGACTCGAGCTCTTCCTCGCTCAGCTCCGCGGGGAGGTAGGTCTTGAGGATCCCCATCTCGGAGCGCTCTTTGTCGGCCAGTTCGGTGCGGCCGGCGTTCGAGTATTGCTCGATAGAGTCCTGGCGCTGCTTCACCGCCTTGCGGATGACGCTCATGGCTTCTTCGTCCGAGAGCTCGTGACCGAGGTGGATCTGCTCGTTCTTCATCGCCGACTGGAGCATGCGGATGACGGAGAGCCGCTCCTTCTCCTGGGCCTTCATGGCGGCGGTCAGATCGGCGCGGATTTGGTCGGTGAGATTGCCCATGGTGCGCGCAATGTTATAACTCCGCGCGCCATGGCTCTCGACGTCCGCGCGCTCCTCGAGGAAACCGGCGCGCTGCTCACCGGACACTTCCGCCTCTCCTCGGGGTTGCACAGCCCGAACTACGTGCAGTGCGCGCGGCTGCTCGAGCATCCCCGTTACGCCCGCGCGCTCGGCGAAGCGCTGGCCGCCCGCCTCGGAAGCGTCGACAAGATCGTGGCGCCAGCGCTGGGCGGCGTGATCATCGGCTACGCGGTCGCGCAGGCGCTGGACGTGCCGTTCGTCTTCACGGAGCGCAAGGACGGGGCGATGACGCTTCGCCGCGGGTTTGCCATGCACGAAGGCGAGCGCGTGGTCATCGTCGAAGACGTCGTGACGACCGGCAAGTCGACCCGCGAGACGGTCGCCGTCATCGAAGAGCAGGGCGGCGACGTCATCGGCTTCGCGTCGATCCTCAATCGCAGCGGGAAGGCCAATCCGTTCGACAAGCCGTACGAAGCGCTGCTCGACCTCGAGCTGGCGACGTACGCCGAGGATGCGTGCCCTCAGTGCAGCCAGGAAGTGCCGCTCGACGCGCCGGGGTCGCGCTACAGCCGATGAACGTCGAGCTGCTTTCCACGGACGGCGAAGAGGCGGAGATCCGCGTCGACGGCCGCACGTACTTTGTGCCCTATGTCATTCAGGGCGCGACCGTGAACTTTCACTTCGACGGCGAGATCTACTTCATCGAAGTCGAGGACAAGGCCGCGCGCGGCCGCGCGCGGCATCGCGATCACTCGATGGAGGCGCCGATGCCCGGCCTCGTCCTGCGAATTCTCGTGAGCGAGGGCGATGTTGTTGCAAAGGGAGCCCCGCTGCTCATCCTCGAGGCCATGAAGATGGAGCACCAGATCATCGCCCCGCGCGAGGGAACGATCGCGAAGATCAACTGCAAAGAGGGCGAGTTGGTGCAGCCGGGCGTGGAGCTGGTGACCCTGCAATGAAAATCACCGTCGACACCGTAAAGCTCGTCGAGGTCGGCCCGCGCGACGGCCTGCAGAACGAGAAAGTCACCATCCCGACGCAGGCGAAGGTCGACTACATCACCGCGCTCTCCGATGCCGGACTGAGCGTCATCGAGGCCGGCGCGTTCGTGTCGCCGAAGTGGGTCCCGCAGATGGCCGACACGGCCGAGGTCTATCGCGAGATTCCGAAGGATCCGGGCGTCGAGTATCCGGTGCTCGTCCCGAACATGAAGGGACTGGAGCGTGCGATCGAGTCCGGTGTGAAGTCGATCGCGATCTTCACCGCGGCGTCGGAGACGTTCAACAAGCGCAACATCAACATGTCGATCGACGAGTCGTTCGAGAACTACGCGCCTGTCGCGGCGCGTGCGCGCGAGGAAGGCATTCGCGTGCGCGGCTACGTCTCGACGGCGTTCGGTTGTCCGTACGAGGGCGAGGTCGCGCCGGAGAAGGTGCTCGAGGTCTGCGCGCGCCTCCTCGACCTCGGCTGCTATGAGGTCTCCGTCGGCGACACCATCGGCGTCGGCACGCCGATGCAGGTGCAGGGCGTCATCGGTGTGCTGCTGCAGGTCATCCCCGCGTCGAAGCTGGCCATGCACTTCCACGACACGCGCGGCACCGCCCTCGCGAACACGCTGGCCGCGCTGGAGATGGGCATCTCCACGTTCGACGCCTCCGCCGGTGGTCTCGGTGGATGTCCGTACGCGCCCGGCGCGTCGGGCAACATGGCCACCGAGGACGTCGTCTACATGCTCGACCGGATGGGGATCGAGACCGGCGTGGATCTGAACCGTCTCGTGCAGGCCTCGGCGATCATCGCGCCGTATCTCGATCATCCGCTGCCCGGCCGCTATCTGCAGGCATGCACGAAAAAGGCGATGCCGGTGGCCACGAGCGCCGCGGTGCAATGAGCAGCGTCCCCGAGAACAATCGCGGGCAGTGGCGCGACGGCTGGTACGTGCTGCCCTACCAGGTCGTGTTCCGAGACATCGACGCCTACGGACACGTCAACAACGCCACGTTCTTCACCTACTTCGAGTGGGTGCGCACGCTGCTCTGGTTCGAGCTGACCGAGTTCGGGAGCGCGACGGACATCGGCTTCATCGTCGCCCACGCGGAGTGCGACTACAAACTGCCGGTGTTCCTCGAACCGGTCGATCTCTGTATTCGCGTCGGGAAGATCGGCACGTCGTCGTTCGAGACGCTGTACGAGGTCCGTAAGTCGAACGGCGACGTCGCGGCGACAGGGAAAGTGGTGGTCGTGCTCTACGATTGGGAGCGCGATGCGAAGAAGCCGATCGACGACGAGCTGCGGAGGGAGCTGACCGAGTGCGGCGCTGGCAGCAACTCGCGTGCGTCGCGATCGTCGTCGTCCTCTGCCTAGCGCGCTTCGTCCGTCTCGGCGACACGCCGGCGGGCTTCTATCTCGATGAAGCCGCGGGCGCCGCGACGATGCTCTGCATCGACCGGCCGCGGCTCTTCTTCGAGGAGCTGCCGGGCACGGGCACGTTCTTCACTCCCGCTTACGTGTATTCGGGCGCGCTGTGGACGAAGGTGTTCGGTTCGTCGATCGGTGCAATCCGCGCTCACGTCGCGTTCTTCTCGATCCTGACCATCCTCGCGGTCTTTCTCGTCGCCCGCCACTTCCTTGGGATCGACGGCGCGCTCGTAGCCGCACTGGCCGCGGCGGTGTCGCCGTGGGGATTTCCGTTCGCGCGCATCGCCTGGGATCCGCCGCTCGCGCCGTGCTTTCTGATGTGGGGCGTTTACGCCTTCCTGCGACGGCAGCCGCTCGTCGCGGGAGTGTTGTTCGCCGCGGCGATGTACACCTATCCGCCGGCCCGTCTGCACGTGCCTCTGATCGTGTTGGTGTTGATCGCGATCGAGCGCGATTGGCGGCGTGCGGTCATCGTCCTGATCACGATCGCGGTCGTCTGCGTGCCACTGGTCTGGCTGACCGTCGACGGGACGCTGAACACCCGCGCGAATTCGCTCGCCGTTTGGAGCACCGACGCGCCCCTCTCGTACTTCTTCAGGGGCGTGGCGAAACACTTCTCGCTCGATTTCCTCGTGATGCACGGCGATCGGAATCCGCGGCACGGCACGCAGATGTTCGGCATCCTCTCCTGGCTGGACCTGCTCGCGGTCGCCGGGCTGATGGCGCTGGCGCGTGCGAACCGAAAGCTGCTAGCACTCGCCGCGAGCGGGTTTGTCAGCGCGCTCCTCGTCGCGTCGCTGAGCTGGGAAGGTGTTCCGCATGCATTGCGCTCGATCACGGGATGGCCGTTCGTGGCCCTCCTCACCGGCGCGCTGCTCGCGCCGCTGATCGCACGGTGGCGGATCGCGCCCTACATCGTGCTCGTGACCGCGATCGCCTTCGCGGCGGTGTTTCTGAACGTCTACTTCACGACCTACCGCACCGCTTCCGCGCCGCACTTCGACGCAGTGCTCCGCGAAGAAGCGGAGCGCGCGAAGCAGAGCGGCGAGTGGGCACGGTTGCGCGCCTACGGCGACTTTTATCCGCGCGAGGCCCTGCGCTATTACTTCCTCCATTACGCGGGCGCGAGCTGCGACGCTACTGCGAAGAAGTGACGATCTCGCGCCGCGCGCCGCTGGTGGTCATCATCGCCCACACCGGCTCGTGCTTGTACGCCACGACCGTGACCTCGGCTGGCTCGTTTCCGAGCTCGGGGAACAGCGTTGCGACGTCGAATTCGCTCCAGGCCGGCAGGCCGGGGTCGTTGCCCAAGACCTTGTAGTGCGACCAGCGTTTGTCGCCCGCGCGCGCGGCGATGTCGAGAGCCACCGGTCCCGCGCTGAGACTGTACACACGGAGCGTGCGCTTGCAGCCGTCGCAGCCGGTGGTGGTGCGGAGGATGGCGATCGAGCGGAAGAGCTCCGCCTTCGGCGTGTCCACGAGGAACGGCCTCTCGATCAACTGGCCGTTCTTCGACGCGCTCACTTCGACTTCGCCGTCGACGATCGCAGCCTTGCGCACGTACACGAAGAACGCGGAGCGCTCGGTCGGCGCGTCCCAGACGAGCGTGCCGCGCGGCGGGAGCTCCCGGCGATTGCCGAGGCGGTCGAGCACAAGCTGCCGGCGATCGGTCTGATTGCGGAGGCGCAGACGCGTCGTCCACACCCGTCCGTCCGAGCCGCCGCTGGAGCCGAGCGGTAACGGCACGACGATGCGCGCCATCGCCTTCAACACTTCGTTCCGCTCCGCGCGCGGAACCGGTCCGGGAACGTGATAGAGCCGGATCGTTTTGCCGATACGCTGGTACGGATAGCGTTCGGTCCACGGGAAGTTGTGGCCATGCTCGCGCGAGCGGAGATTCGACTCGCTGACGGCGAACCATCCCGGCGCCGCGCGGTCGTGCACGACCGGCAGCAGCGGGGGCAGATCGAACCGCGTGAGATCGGCAGTCCCAAAGTACGAGAGGCGCAGTGCCTCGATCTTCAGCTCGCGCGTTTTCGCTTCGAGGCGCAGGAGGTCCTGCCCCCAATCGAGATTGCTATCGAGAAGGATGCGCTGCGGTTCTTTCCCCGCGAAGACGTTGAAGTACGGGATGTAATCGGGATGCGCGCGCGCGGAAACGATGATCTCGATCGCGAGCACGGCGATGACGATGGCTCTCCGCTTCGGCCACAGCATCGCCAGCGCGCAGCCCGCGGTCACGGCCAGGAGTGGATAGATCGGCAAGACGTGACGGATGCCGATATTGATCTTCACCGGCAGGCAGGCAACGACGATCATCAGCGCCGCCAGCAGCGGCGCGATCGCGTTGCGCCGCGGCACGAGGAACGGTGACGCTAGCGCGATCAGCAGAAAAGCGATCGGCGTCTTCACCGCGATCGCGATCGGGAAGTAATACCACCAGCCCGTTTTGCTGAACTCTCCGAGGAGGTAGGCCTCGTGGCCCGAGGCGTTGTGGAGGAGCATCTGCGCGACGCCCGAGAACAGCGCCGGCATGGGGATGGGGACGTCGTCGAGGACGGGCCGCAGAAACTCGGCCCGCGGGTGCTGCTCGATCCATGCGCTCAGCAGGTGGTAGTGCGTCTTCTCCGCTTGTTCGAAGTTGAACCGATACACGCCCCAGACCGCGACGATGCACATCACGATCGCCATCCACGCGTACGTGAAACGCTTCGGACGTGTGACGATCAGAATCGCCAGACCGGCGACCGAGAGAAAGAGCACCGAGGAGAACTTCGAGGTCACCGCGACTGCGGTGGCCAGTCCGAGGAGCAGGGCGTTGATGCGCGTCGGTGCGAGCAGCCATCGCTGCAGAAACATCAACGCGGCGGCGATCCCGCACGTCACGGCCATGTCGGTCGTGGCCAGCCCCGCGTGCGCGAGCACGGGCGGGAGGCTGGAGTAGAGCAGCGCGGCCAGCACTCCCGCCAGCTCGCCGCCGAGCATGCGCGCGTGCGCCCAGACGATCACGATCGAAAGGAGAAAGAACGGCAGGATGCCCGCGCGCGCTGCGGTCAACAGACGCAGATGGGAGCCGCTGTGCAGGATCTCGTTTCCCAGCTCGATCAGGCCGATGTCCATTCCCGCGAGCCGGCCACCGGCGAGATACGGACCGATGGCCGTGGCGACGCGCGCGAGCGGCGGATGCTGTGGCTCGCCGAGATACGTGCCGCGCTCGATCCACTCCGCGCCCGTGGCGATGTGCGCCGCCTCGTCGTAAGTCTGCGAGACGACGCGCCAGGTCGACCCCACGCGGACGGCGGCGATGATGACGATGACGAGGAGCGCCACACGGGACGCGCGTGCAGGCATGAGATTCGTAGTTATAAAATACGGCATGCAAGCAGCTCGCGTCCTGACGCATCCTGCACTGGCCCGGCGGCGGTTCACCGAGATCGCGGCGCAGCCCGAAGCGCTCCTCGATCTCGTCGAGGCCTCTCTCATGATCGATCTGGAGGAGAACCCGCGCCTCGACGTCTCCCGCCATCTCGACAGCGTTCAGACCTGGAGCGAGGCCGCGCGCCAGCGCCTGGAAGGGTCACGCGACGTCGAGCGCATCGTCGATACGCTGAACCGCCTCCTCTTCGACGAGGAAGGCTTCCACGGTGAGAACGACGACTACTACGATCCGCGCAGCGCGCTGCTCAGCGAGGTGCTGGAGCGTCACGCCGGCCGGTCGATCACGCTCTCGATCCTGTACCTCGAGCTCTCCCGCCGCATCGGCGTCGACGCGGCCGGCATAGCGTTGCCGGGACGGTTCCTCGTGAAGTTCACCGGTCCGTTCGGCGTGGTCGTCGTCGATCCGTTCGACGGCGGCAGGGTGCTCTCGACCGTCGAGCTGCAGAAGATCCTCGACGCGATGTACGGCGGCGGCGTGCGCCTCCGCGAGCACCATCTCCGGTCGTTCTCGCCGCGGGAGATCCTCGCGCGCGAGCTGGCCCAGCTCAAGGCGGCGTACCTGGCGCAGCACGACCTCCCCCGCGCGGCGGCGTCCATCGACCGCCTGCTCATCCTCGACGACCGCGACGCCTACGAGGTCCGCGACCGCGCCGGACTGGCCATGCAGATGCACGCCTACACGCAGGCCACCGAGCTGTTCGAGCGCTATCTGATGCTGGTGCCGTCGGCCGACGATCGTTCACGCGTCCGCGAGCAGATCGCCTATCTCCGCGCCTGGCTGGATCAGAATTGACTCGGGCTCGACGTGTCATCCTGAGCCGCCGGAGCGCAGCGGAGGACAGTCGAAGGATCTCCCTCCTGGTAACGAGGTAGGGGATCCCTCGACTGCGCTCGGGATGACACCGCGATGCCTCTGATAACATCCGGGTTTCCGTGATCACCGGATTCAACACCGACATCAAGCACAACGAAAAGGTCTACCACGTCCAGACCGAGGACAAAGGTGTCGGCAATCCGTACATCGAGTCGCTCGTGTACGTCGGCGGCGAGATCCTGGCCTCGAAGAAAACGTCGTATGCCGAGCAGCTCAAGACCGGCGTCGACGACAAGTGGATCGGCGGGCTGATGGAGCAACAGCACCGCACCATGATTGCGGCCATCAAGCGCGGCCGCTTCGACCAGCCGGCCGACATCACCAAGACCTCGCCCGAGCCGCGCACGCTGTCCGGCGAGCCGTTCCCCGACGCGGCGTCTCCGCTGCCCATCGACGAGGAGAAGACCCTCGATCAGGTCATCATCGACTACCTCGTCTCCGAGGCCGAGAGCGAGCATCTCGAGCTGGCGCTGATGAATCAGGCCGACTTCTTTGCCGGCGCCCAAGTGGAACTGCGGGTCTCCGCGCGCAAGAGCCTCTCCCAGGCGCCGATCGCTGCCGCGGCCATCGAGGTGAAGGTGATCTCCACGGTCGAGCCGCCCCGGGTGATCTTCCGGGGGAAGACGGCGGCTGACGGCAGCGCGATGATCCGCTGCACCATTCCGTCGTTCCGCGAGGGGACCGCAGCGGTGATCATCTCCGCGCAGAGCCCGATCGGGAACGACGAGGTGAAGCAGCTCGTGAAGCGGAAAAAATAGTGCTGGGTGCTGGGTGCTGAGTGCTGAGCCGGGGGTGGGCGCGACTCAGCACGCAGCACTCAGCACCCAGCACTTCCCCGGCATCCTTCTTTCATAGTCTGCCGTCGTGTTCCGCTCGAAGTCTGTCCGCGCGCTCGCAATCCTCGCCGGGATGGTGGGGACGATCTATCTTGTCGTCAGTCTGTTTCTGCCGTCCTCGCGGCGGCTGATCTTCGGCGTCGACAAGGCGTCCGGCCGCGTGCGGCTTGTACAGAACAACGTCACTTTCCTGCCGCCGCATCAGTACTACCGGCTGGAGTTTGAGAAGCGGAACGGGGCGGCGCAACGCGACGACATCGTGCGCATCCTCTCCAAGGAGCGCGTGCCGGTCACGGTCTCGTATCGCATCCGCTTCACCCTCCCCGGAGAACGTCTCGAGGACTCGCGCGGCCTGGTGCGCGACGGCTGGAGCGCCTGGATCCGCACACGCGTGGGCGAGGCTGTCTCCGCGGTGACGCAGCAGGTCCCGATCGAGGAGCTACTCTCTCCGACCTCGCAGTTTGCCACGCGCCGGGACGTCCTCCGCCGCGTCGTGCAGGCGCATCTCGCGCGAAGCGGCCTGAAAGTCGAGGCCTTCGAGATCGCGCACATGGAGCCGGACCGCCGCGCGCTCCTCGAGTACAAGCGCGCGGAGCTGCGCCGCAACGCCCGCGGCATCGCCGGCCGCGTGGCCATCTTCGCCATCGACGGCGCGGACTGGGAGTTGATTTCCGAGCTGTCCGCCGACGGCCGCGTGCCCAACCTCAAAGCCCTGGCCCAGGGCGGCGTCACCGCGACGGTGCAGAGCATTCAGCCGACGGTATCGCCGCTGCTGTGGACCACCGCCGCAACGGGACTCTCGCCCGACCGCCACGGCGTCATCGACTTCATGGACCAGAAGCGCGCCGTCGACGCCTCGGTGCGTCGCGCGCCGGGACTGTGGGACATCGCCCAGGCCTTCGGACGCGAGTCCGTCGTGGTCAACTGGTGGACGGCCTGGCCGCCGCGCATGGACGGCCCGGTCACGTTCGACACGCCGGTCATCACGATGTCGAACGCCATCGATCCTGCCGATCTGCACGCACGCATCGCCTCGCAGATCGTCGCCCCGCAGACCGTCGGACACGGCCAGGTCGGCCGCTTCCTCAACATCACCGCGACCGAGTTCGACGAAGCGGTCGCGCGCGGCGGGCCGTCCGATCCGGCGAACGTCTTCCGCGACGTGCTGGCGAAGACCTGGACCGATCACCGCGTCGCGATCAGCCTCTACCAGCAGCGCGAGCCGATGGTGATGATGATGTCGTTCGACGGCACCGACACGGTCAATCACCTCTTCGGTCCCTACCACCCGCCCTATCGCGAAGGCGTGTCCCAGTCGCAGTTCCGCAAGTACTGGCCGACCGTCGCGAACTACTACTCCGAGATCGACCGGCTCATCGGCGAATGGATGAAAGTCCTGACCGACGACACGACGGTGATCATCATGTCCTCCCACGGATTCCGCTGGTCGGAGAAGCGGCCCAAGACGTCGCCCGTCGGACGGAGCGCGCTGTCCGATCATCGCGGCACCGGGATGTTCATCGCCTACGGCAACCACGTCGCCGCCAGCCGCGCGAGCCACGTCATCTCGCTCTACGACGTCGTGCCGACGGTACTCTCGCTTCTCGGGCTGCCGAAGTCCGTGGAGATGCCCGGCAAGCACGCCGAGTGGGTCTTCCGCGACATCGCGCCGGTGACCTCCGTGCGCGTCATCAGCTACGACGAGTTCTTCGCCGGGCGTCCCAGCGGTACCGTGTCCGTCGATCCGCGGGTCTACATGCAACGCCTCCAGGCGATCGGGCATCTCGTCGATCCGTCGCGCATGCAGCCGGTCTTCGAGGACGAGGACGGCGCGGTGCAGAGCGCGAGCATCGCCCCCGCCCAGTGGGGCGCGTACGCGCACTGGAACAACCAGGGTATCGAGCTGCGCAAGCAGAAGAAGTACAAGGAATCGATCGAGGCTTTCCAGGCCGCGATCGATCTCAACCCGACCCGCTTCACGCCGTATCTGAACATGGCCATGGTCCTGTTCGACCGCCAGCAGTTCACGGCGGCGGAGAACGTGTTCATCATGGCCGTGCAGCGCGGGTTGCCGAATCCGGAGCAGTGGTTCCTCGACTTCGCCGCGCTCTATCGCTCGCAGAACATGACCTCGCGGGCGATCAACCTGCTCTACAAGGGCAAGCAGATCTTCCCGAACTCGCCCGTCATCGCCGCGAACCTCGGCTCGGCGCTGGCGCAGTCGAAGCGCTACACGGATGGGCTGCCGGAGCTCGAGCGCGCTCTCGCGCTGCAGCCCTCATCCACGCTCGTGCTCAACAACCTCGGCGTGTTCTACTCACGCCAGAACGAATACGCGCGCGCTCTCGACTTCTGGAACCGCTCGCTGGCAATCGATCCGCGGCAACCGAAGATCCGCGAGGCCTCGGAGGCGGCGAAAACGCACTTGTAACGCGGACGTACGCGCCCGTCACCGGCCCATGTGACGCGCGGCACTTGACCGTCTCCGCGCCTCCCCGATACACTCTCTCAAGCAACTGAGACTCAGTCTCAACTTGCACCGAGAGAGATGGCCCACAGCGTCGACCGAGAGCTCGCCCGTTTTCAGGACTTCCTGCAGCAGCAGGGACTGAAACTGACCGCCGAACGCACCGCGCTCGTGCGCGAGATCTTCTCCATCCACTACCACTTCGAGGCCGACGAGCTGCTCTTCAAGATGAAGGAGAAGGGCGTCAAGATCTCCCGGGCCACCGTCTACCGCACCCTCGAGCTGCTCGTGAAGTCCGGCCTCGTGCGCCGCGTCCACCTCGGCGAGGATCACTATCACTACGAGCACGTCAGTGGAAACTCGCACCACGATCATCTGATCTGCACCGCCTGCGGCGGCGTCATCGAGTTTCACGACGAGGAACTCGAGCGGTTGCAGATGGCCATCTGCGCGAAGAAGAAGTTCACCCCGACCTTCCACAACCTCCAGATCCTCGGCGTCTGCGACTCCTGCCGGCGCAAGGGGCAACAACCGGATGCGCCCGACCGGGTCCGCATGATCCAGCAGACCCGGCTCAGAAAGTGATCCCATGCTCCAGGCCCTGATCATCGTTTTTCGTGAAGGTTTCGAGGCGTTTCTCACCGTCGCCATCATCACCGCCTATCTGAAGAAGACCGGCCGCGATGCCCTCCGTCCCGCCGTCTGGGCGGGCATCGCCGCGTCGGTCGTCGCCAGCGCCGCCCTCGGCTATGCGCTGACCAAGATCTCGAACCAGCCGCTCTGGGAAGGAATCCTCGCTCTCGTCGCGGCCGTGCTCGTGGCCAGCTTCGTCATTCACATCTGGCGCGTCGCGCCGTCGATGAAGCGGGACATGGAGGCGAGGCTCGAGCAGCGGGCGTCCAGCAAATGGGCGTGGCTCGGTGTGTTCGGCTTCACGCTCCTGATGATCACGCGTGAGGGGATGGAGACCGCGCTCATGCTGATCCAGGTCGGCAACATGCCGCGGTTCTGGCTCGGCTGCGCGCTGGGACTGTTCGCTGCGGCGTTCATGTCCTGGCTCTTCGCCCACTACGGACACCGCATCAACGTGAAGCGCTTCTTCCAGGTCACCGGCCTGTTCCTGCTCCTGTTCACGGCGCAGGTCGTGTTCTACGCAATCCATGAATTCTCGGAGGCCGAGATCCTGCCCAACAGCGAATGGATCCATCAGGTCACCGAGCCGTATTCGGCCGATGGCCGTTACAGCATGCACATCATGTTCGGCATGGTCGCGGTCTGCGCGATCTGGCTGGCCGTGATGACGCTCAGAGACCGCATGCGCGAGAGAGGTCCGATCGAGGCATGAGAACAGCGGCGATCATCGCCGCGCTCGCAGTCGTCGTCCCCGCAACCACCGAAGCATCGGCGAGGGCCCGGTACCTCATGGGGACGGTGTGCGAAGTCGCGGTTCAGGGAAGCGACGCGGACGCGCAGGCGGAGAAGATGTTCGCCGAGGCGAAGCGGATCGAGCTGATGCTGTCGACGTGGATCGACGACAGCGAGCTGATTCGCGTGAACCGTGGCGCGCAGCCCGGCGGGGAATTGCGCACGCTGCTCGATCGTGCCACCGAATGGTCGAAGAAGACCGGCGGCGCGTTCGACCCGCGGTGGGGGAGGGCGTTCGGCGACAAAGGTTACGAGGCCGGCGCGTTCGGCAAAGGCTACGCGCTCGATCGCATGCTCGCGCTCACCAAGGGCGAGGCGGTTCTCGACTTCGGCGGACAGCTTCTCGTGCGGGGCCGCCATGAAGTGGCGGTGGCCTCGCCGCGGGATCGCAAGCATCCCGTCCTCGCCTTCACTCTCACCGACGCCTCGCTCTCCACCAGCTCGGGCTCCGAACAACCGGGACACATTTACGACCCTCGCACGGGCGAGTCATTGCCCGCGCGCGGCTCGGTCTCCGTCATCGCCGGCGACGCGACGACGGCGGACATTCTCTCCACGGCGCTGTACGTCATGGGCGAAGAAGAAGGCCTGCGCTGGGCGGACGCGCACGGTGTGGCGGCCATCTTCATCAACGACGCGAACGAGGTCCGGCGAAGCGCGCGCGCCCCGCGAACGCTGACCGTGCTCGACTCTCAATACAAACTTAAGGATTAATCATGTCGAAGCGCATTTTCGTAACTCTTTTATCTTTTACGTTAACGATTGGCCTTTTCGCGCAGGAGACGTCCGACATCGAGCGCCGCCTGCGCGCCCTCGAGGAAGCCATCGCCAGGATGCAGCCTTCCGCCGAGACCGCGGAACTGAAGCGCCAGATCGAGGTGCTCTCCCAGGAAGTGGAAGCGCTCAAGACCCGCCAGACCGACACCACCGCCGTCGCCGACACCGAGCAGTTCGGCCTCGGCGCAGCCGCCTCGAAGGTCTACCGCGTCGATCACGGCATCTCGTTCGGCGGCTACGGCGAGATGCTCTACGAGAACTTTGCGGGCTCGAATGATGCCGGCGTGCGCACGACGACCAAGGACCGGTTCGACATGCTCCGCGGCGTCCTCTACACCGGCTACAAGTACAACGACCGCGTGCTGTTCAACTCCGAGATCGAGTTCGAGCACGGCAACACTGCCCTCGGCGGCGAAGCCTCGGTGGAGTTCGCGTACCTCGACTTCATGGCCACGAAGAACGTCGGCGTGCGCACCGGACTCCTGCTCATCCCCATGGGCCTCGTCAACGAGATGCACGAGCCGACCACCTACCTGACCGCGCGTCGCTCATTCACCGAGAACGCGATCATCCCCACCACCTGGCGTGAGATGGGAGCGGGCGTGTTCGGCGAGCATGGTCCGATCTCCTGGCGCGCGTACGCGGTGAACTCCATCCGCGGCGACCGCTTCACCGCGGGCGGAGTGCGCGGCGGACGGCAGAAAGGCGCGAACTCGCAGATCGAGGACATCGCCCTGACCGGCCGGCTCGACTACGCCCCGTTCGAAGGCGCCGTCGTCGGCGGCTCGTTCTTCTCCGGCAACACCGGCCAGGGCAACGCCGTTGGCGGCGAGACCGTCGAAGGCAACCTGACCATTTTCGATCTGCACGGCGAGGCGAAGTTCCGCGGCGCCACGGTCCGGGCGCTGTGGGCGCAGGCGACCCTCGACGACGTCGAGCAGCTTAACGTGCTGGCCGGCAACCTCACCGGCAACCGTTCCATCGGCGAGGAACTGGGCGGCTGGTACGTCGAGGCAGGCTACGACCTCTCGACGCTGCTGCCGCGGTTCGGCGAGGCGTCGCTGACGCCGTATCTCCGTTACGAGCAGCTCGACACGCAGCGTAGCGTTCCCACCGGCTTCACCCGCAACCCGGCCTCGGAGCAGTCGATCTACACGATCGGTCTGCAGTTCCGCCCCGTTCCGCAGACGGTGATCAAGGCCGACTACCAGAACAGCGACAACGAGGCCGGCTCAGGACTCGACCAGTGGAACATCGGCATCGGCTACATCTTCTAGCGATCGCGCTCGTCGCGATCGGGTTTTCCGCGGAGGCGAGGGTCTACATGACTCAGCAGCAGGCTCTCGCCTCCGTCTTTCCCAACGCCCAGGCCACGCGCCAGGTCCTCTACCTCACGCCCGAGCAGCTCAAGGCCGCGCGGAAAGAGTCCGGCCTCGAATTCTCCGACCGCATGATCGTGCGCTACGCCGGCCCGGCCGGTTTCGCGTACTTTGACACCCACCGCGTGCGGACGCTGCCGGAGACGGTGATGATCGTCGTCGGCCTGGACGGGAAGATCGAGCGCGTCGAAGTGCTCTCGTTCGACGAGCCGCCGGAGTATCTGCCGAAGGATCGCTGGCTCGATCAGTTCGACGGCAGAAAGCTCGACGAAGACCTCTCCCTCAAACGGAAGATCCGGCCGCTGTCGGGCGCGAGCCTGACCGCGCGCGCGATCACGAACGCCTCACGCAAGGTGCTCGCCCTGCACAAGGTGATCGGAGGCAAGTGAGCAGACTCCAGCTCCTGTGGCTGCATCTGACGGTCGCGTTGACGGCGATCACGGGAGTCGTGTTCGCGGTCATGAAGTACTTCCTGAAGACCGACGACGAGTTCTCCGTCGTCAATCATCCGCTGCAGCCGCACATGCTGGCGGTCCACGTCGTCGTCGCGCCGTTCGCGCTGCTCATCCTCGGGTGGGTCTTTTCGAATCACATGCTGCCGAAGTACCGCTTTGGCGATCGCGACAAACATCGCGGCACCGGCCTCGCCGCGATGGCGCTGATCGTGCCGATGACACTCTCCGCCTACCTCCTGCAGGTCTCCACGAACGAGACGCTGCGCGAGGTGATGGCTTGGGCGCACTGGATCACGTCGGGGGTGTTTCTCCTGGCGTTCCTGATCCACGCGATAATCGGTCGATCAAAAGCCGCAGCCGGGTGAGCGTGCGGTCCTTCCCCAGCACCACCATCACGTCGAAGATCCCTGGCGATGCGCCGCGTCCCGTGAGCGCCAGTCGCAGAGGGTGAATGAGCTTCGCCGCGCTGACGCCCTTCGATTCGGCCAGCGCGCGCAACGCCTCTTCGGTCGCGGTAACGTCGAACGGCTCCGTCTTCTCCAGTGCGTCGTACAGATCGCTCATGCGCGGCGCGAGGTCATCGCCCTTGAGATGCTTCTTCGCCGCTTCCTCGTCGTAGTGGATCGCACCGTCGTCGACGAGATACGGCTCGAGCTGGGCCGCGATCTCTTTCAGCGTGCGCCCGCGCGCCTTGTTCAACTCGATTGCCGAGCGCAGCTCCGCGAGGTTCGTGTCGCCGGGGAGGAACGGCGCGAGGTGCGGATAGATCTCGTCCGCGGTCATGCGCATCAGGTACTGGCCGTTCATCCAGAGCAGCTTCTCGGGGTCGAACACGGCCGGGGCCTTGTTGACGTCGGAGAGATCGAAGATCTCCGCCGCCTCGTCCGGCGGGATCATCTCGCGATCGCCTCCCGGATTCCACCCGAGAAGGGTGAGGAAGTTGAACAGCGCTTCCGGGACGATGCCCAGGTCGCGATACTCCTCGGCCGACGTCGCGCCGGTGCGCTTCGAGAGGCGCTTGCGATCGCTGCCGAGGATGAGCGGCAGGTGGGCGAAGACGGGCTCCCTGGCGTCGAATGCGCGGAACAGCACGATGTGCTTCGGCGTGTTGGAGAGGTGATCGTCGCCGCGCGCGACGTGCGTGATCTCCATGTCCACGTCGTCGACGACCACGGACAGATGATAGGTCGGGTTTCCGTCCGAGCGGATGAGCACGAAGTCGTCGATCAGCTCGCCCGCGAACTGCATGTCGCCGCGAATCAGATCGTGAAACTCGATCGGGCCCGGATGCACCTTGCAGCGAATGACGTGCGGGGCGTCGTCGTGCTGCGGATGACCATCTTCCGCGCGGCGCCTGCATCTGCCGGAGTAGCGATACATGTCGCCCTTCGCCTCGGTCGCGGTGCGCTCCGCGTCCAGCTCCTCGACTGTGCAGTAGCAGCGATAGGCCTTGCCGTTCGAGACCAGTTCCTCCGCGCGCTCGCGGTAGCGGTGGAGACGGTCGCTCTGGTAGATCGGGCCCTCGTCCCACTCCACGCCGAGCCACTGCAGCGACTGCAGGATCTGCTCGGCGTGATGCTGGCGCGAGCGCTCCACGTCCGTGTCCTCGATGCGCAGCAGCATCGTGCCGCCGTGGCGCCGGGCGTGGAGCAGGTTGAAGATGGCCGTCCGCGCGCCGCCGACGTGGAGGAAGCCGGTGGGGGACGGGGCGAATCGGAGCTTCATCGGGCGCGGAGTCTATACAATCGCTCGCATGCGCGACCAGCGCGGCTTCTCGATCCGCTCGCGCGGATTCTCGCTCATCGAGCTCCTCGTCGCGCTGCTCATCCTCACTCTGGTCATCACCTTCTCGATGGCCGCGTTCGTGGAGCGCAATCGCCGTCTCCAGCAGGCCAGCGAGATCGTGCTCGCCTATCAGGCGCTCGCGAACGAGGCCGAGTACCGGCGGCGGATCGACTACGGCGCGCTCGAGGTCGCGTCGAGGGAGTTCGTCAGCGACACGCGGCTGCTTCAGCCGCTCGCACCGTTCGGAACGGCGGTCGCGGTCACGCAGAGCCGGCCCGGAGTGAAGAACGTGCTCATGACCATTCGCTGGCAGAACGGCCAGCGCTCGGCGCGACTCGAGCTCGTGCGCGTCGACACCGGAGGCACGAACCTGTGGTGAGACAGCGCGGCTACACGCTCCTCGAGATCGTCGTGGCCATGGCCATCTTCGGGATCTTCCTGTTCATCCTGGTCACGCTCACGGCGGAGATGCAGTTCTACAACAGGCGCATGCCGATCAACATGCATAAGCATCCGCAGGTCATCGCCGTGCTGGCCCGCCTGCGCCGTGACGTGCTCGATGGTCATACCCGCCGCCCGTACCGCGACTCGCATGACGGCTACACCTCTTCGAACAAAGTGCTGATCATCGATACGGTAAACAACAGTGGTGGCTACGACACGGTCGTGTGGGACTTCCGCACGCCGCGCGAGGTCCGCCGCCGCGCGTACGTCGCCGGGGTGCCGCAGGAGTGGGTCGCGCGCGGCCTGCCGGCCGACTTCTCGAAGCTCGAGGTGGACGCGATCAGGACACATGCAGACGCGGCGTGGGCCACGCGCATCATCGCCACGGACGAAAATGGACGCATTGCCATCGACACCATCCTTCAGCCGCGCGCGACGGAGTAGCGAGCGCGGATACGCGCTCATCGCGGCGCTCGTCCTGGCGATCCTCTACTTCGCCATGGTGGAGCTGTTGCTTCTCGACTCCGCGCGCGAGCTCGCCGAAGCGCGGCGCTTCCGCGCGCGAATCATGGCCGAGACCCTCGCCGAGAACGGCGCGGAGCTGGCGGCGTTGAGCATCGTCACGGCGGACAAGTCGGAGTCGAGGGCCGAGGACTGGCAGGGCGCGATCCTCGGCCGCATGGCCAAGAATCCGGATGGGAGTTTCGACATCGACGCCGAAGGCCGCACGACGGGTTTGGCGGAGTCGAAGGTGCGCGTGCTGGTGAGGGGACGGGTGGTGGGAAACGACGTGAGGATTCAGTACACGGTGCACACGTACTGAACGCGTGCACCGTGCTGAAGCTTTTTTACCTGCTGCGTTTGCGCATCAGGCCGGCGCCGATCACCAGGGCCGCGAGGCCGCCGAGGACCAGACCCGGGTTCTTCTGGGCCATACCGCGAACGTTGTTCAGACCGCCGCGCACGCTCGTGCCGTTCAGACGCGAGCCGAGCGCACCGATCTTGCTCTGATCGATACCGAGCTTGTTCAGGATTCCGCCGAGGCCGCTGGTGCTGCCGAGACTGCCGGTGTTTCCGGTCTGCGGCACCGCGTCCTGCGGCTGATACGGGTGGAACTGACTGGTAGGATTGGTCATGTCAACCATTCAAACCCTCCTTTACGGTTATTAGCAACTGCAGAATGGCTGCCAAGTAATTTTGTAATCAGTGACTTACAGTTGAGGTGACAGCATGGCGGGAAACCCTCGGGAGCATGTGAAGAACAAGGGATTCTGGGACGGCGGCGCGCCCGGACAGTCGAACGACGACCAGCACGCGGGGCGCTCCAGCGGCTTCCCGGGCACGCGCAGCAAGGGAAAGCGGGTGGGCATCCGCACGGACATCGAGTTCCCGCCCGGCGATCCGGCGAAGAAAGACTCGCCGAAGCCCTGACACGCGATCACCAATCCAACGCGCCGTGTACGCCGTAGACTACGCGTACACCGTGGAAACCAGCGTCCCAGTCGCAGCCGCGCTTCTTCCCGCCGTCGCGCGCGGGAACGTCTCCGCCTTCGAGGAGCTCTACGATCGTTACGCCTCGACGGTGTACGCGCTGCTGCTGCGCATCCTCAGCAACGCCGACGACGCGCAGGAAGTGCTGCAGGAGACGTTCGTCAAAGCGTGGACCTCCGCGAAGATGTTCGACTCCGTGCGCGGGAGCGAGGTCGCGTGGCTGATCTCCATCGCGCGCAGCCGGGGCATCGATCGTCTCCGCTCGCGCAAGGTGCGCATCGAGCGCGAAGACGAGGCGGGCCGCGAGATCTCGTTTCTCGCGCCGGCCACGAGCACCGATTCGGCGGTGCAGTCCGAAGAGCGCACGGCCGTCCGCGGCGCGCTGGCGGAGCTCCCCGAGGCGCAGCGCGTGGCGCTGGAGCTCGCGTACTTTGAAGGTCTCTCCCAATCGGAGATCGCCGCGCGCCTCAGTGAACCCCTCGGCACCATCAAGACGCGGATGCAGCTCGGGATGAAGAAGCTGCGCGACCGTCTGCAGGCGTACCAATGACGCACGAAGAATTCGAATCAGTCGCCGCGCTCGACGCCCTCGGCATCGCCAACTTCGGCGAGCTCGCGGCGATGCGCCTGCACCTCGCAGCATGCCACCCGTGCCGTGCCGCGCACGCGGAGTTCGCCCGCACCACGTCGATGTTCGCCCTGGCGCTCGCGCCCATCCCGCCGCCGCCCTACGTGCGCGAGCGGGTGATGTCCGAGGTAATGCCGGATACGGCCGCGGTCGCGAACCGCTGGTGGCTGGTCACGGCCGCCACGCTCTTCCTCGGGCTGTGGGGGTGGCGCGAGCTCGACCTGCGCGCATCGCGCGAGCGGGAGGGCGTGCAGCGCACGGTCATCGCACGGTTGCAGCAGCAGAACGGCCGGCTCAACGCCGAGATCGCGGCGCTGGCGTCGGCCGATACCCGCACGATCGCGCTCAGCGGACAGGAGATCGCGCCGGCGGCGTCGGCGAAGGTGTTCCTCGAGCCCGACCGCCGCCGCGCCATCGTCTTCTTCCACGACCTGCCCGCAAATCCCGGCGACAAGAGCTACCAGCTCTGGATCATCCGCGCCGACCAGCCCGAGCCAATGAGCGCGGGCGTGTTCGACGTGACCGAATCGGGCAAGGCGTCGATCGTGATCGAGAACCTCCCCGTGTCGACGGAGATGAAGGCGCTGGCCGTGACGCTCGAGCCGAAAGGCGGCGCGCCCCGGCCGACGAACACAAAGTTTTACGTCGCCGGGGATACGTAATTTTATCCTGCGCGCAGACGCAGGATCTCGGGTGCACGTGCGCGACATGTAGCCCGAGCGGAGCAGGTGCACCCGAGATCCCGCGTCTTCGCGCGGGATAAACTGAAAAAACTACAGCCCCACGATGTTGTAGCCGCAGTCCACGAACATCACCTCGCCCGTGATCGCCGACGACATCGGCGACAGCAGGAACAGGCCGGCCTGGCCGATCTCCTCGAGCTCCACGTTGCGGCGCAGCGGCGCGCGGTCGGCGTGATGCTTGAGCATCCCCGTGAATCCCTTGATGCCGCGCGCGGCGAGCGTGTTCACCGGTCCCGCGGAGATCGCGTTCACGCGGACGCGCTTCGGGCCGAGGTTCGCGGCGAGGTAGCGGACGCTTGCTTCGAGCGATGCTTTCGCGACGCCCATCACGTTGTAGCCCTCGACCGCTTTCTGCGCGCCGTAGTACGACAGCGCGAGCACGGATCCTCCGCCGGACTTTTCGAACAGCGGCAGCGCTGCCTTGGACAACGCAACCAGCGAGTACGCGGAGATGTCGTGCGCGACCTTGAAGCCGTCGCGCGAGGTGTTCACGAAGTCGCCTTCCAGTTCTTCCTTCGGCGCGAACGCCACCGAGTGCAGGAGCGCGTCGAGACGGCCGTACTCTTCCTCCACGCGCGCGAAGACACTTGCGATCTCGGCATCGTTCGTCACGTCGCACGGGAGGAGCAGTGAGCCGGGCATGCCCGTCGAGGTCAGCGCCTCGACGCTCTCTTTCAGCCGCTCGCCCTGATAGGTGAACGCGAGGCGCATCCCTTCGCGCGCGAGCGTCTGCGCGATGGCCCACGCGATCGAGCGCTTGTTGGCCACCCCGAAAACGATTCCGGTCTTCCCGTCCAGCAGTGCCATAGGCTGCGGATGATATCGCGGGCGTCAGCGCGCGCAATGGCGCGCGACTTCGGCGTTCATCCGGCCGGTGAGGCCCTTCCACAACATGGCGTAGTCGGCCGCGAGCGAATAGAACGGGTGCCCGAACGTCGCCGGCTTGTTGTGCTCGACGAAGAAGTGGCTGTACCACGCGAACGCGTAACCGATGACGGGCGCAAGTAGCAGGAACCAGAGGTTGTAGACGACCGCGAGCACGACGCACAGCAGCGCGAGGATCGAGCCGATCGCGTGCAGCAGCCGCGTCAGCGGCCGCGAGTGCGCGCGGACGTAATAGGGCCAGAACTCGGCGAACGTCCGGATCTCCATGGGCGTGCGGGCGTGATTTTCGCACGGACCTCATCCGCTATGGCGCAGGATTTCGAAACGCTCCTCAAGGACATCTTCGGCGAGCCGCTGAGCCGCCTCTCCCAGTTCCAGTCCGACCAGCTCGGAAGGCTCACCACCCGCCTCCAGGAGATCGCCCGCGAAGCGGTCAAAGAAGACTTCGCGAAACTGCAGCACGAGGTGACGGAGCTGCGTACCCGCCTCGCGCGCATCGAGCAGGAGCGAGCGCAGGCGGCGGCGGAGTCGCTGGAAACGTCCTTTTAGTTGCTGGTTGCTGTGTTTCTATGTTGCTCGCCATGCAGCGCCTGAAACCCATGCGGCGCGAGCAACCAGCAACACAGCAACCCAGCAACAACTAGAACGCATACCCCAAACTCACAAAATACTGCCAGCTATCGTCATACCACCGCTTCTGGAACGGCCGTGCGACGTCGATGCGCAGTGGGCCGACCGGCGACAGGTAGCGCAGGCCGATTCCCGCTCCGTACTTGAGGTTCTTGAAGTCGATTTGCGATGAGCGGTAGACGTTGCCCGCGTCGACGAACACCGCGCCGCCGAGGCTGGAGAAGATCGGGAAGCGGTACTCGGCGTTGAAGAGCAGCAGGCCGCTGCCGCCGCCGGGGAGGATCGGTCCGAAGCTGATGATCTTTCCTTCCTCGTCCGTCTCGAACGACTGGAACAGCGTCGCGTCGCAGTTCTGGATCAACTGGTAGCCGTCGTCGGGCGAGGTGCGGCACAGGTCGCCGAGTCGATCCAGGGCGTAGCCGCGGTGAGTCGTCTCGCCGCCGGCGGTGAAGCGCTCCGAGATCGGCATGTCCCCGTCGGTCTGTCCGCCCTGCGGCTGCATCAGTCCGAGACGCCCCGACAGCGCGATGACCGTGCGGTCGCTGACCGGGATGTACCACGCGCCCTGCACGTACTCCTTGAGGAACCGCGCCTCGGCCTCGAAGAGCTCGAACGCATACTCGACCGACGCGCTGACGAAGAAGCCGCGGTGCGGATCGATGATGTCGTCGCGGCGATCCCAGAAGAACGTTGGCGTGATGCTCGAGATCGAGATGTCGAGGAGTGAGGGATCGAAGTCCTCGACCGGCAACCGTTTGCCGATTGCGTCGCACAGCTCCGATTTCTGCAGGCACTCGGAGATCTTGTACTCGTAACGCAGCGACCAGCGGGTCTGCTGGCGGGCGACTTTGCTCGCCTCGATGGACATGCCGCGCTGGCGGATGCGCGTCGCGCGTCGGGTCTTGTCGTCGCTCTGGAAAATCTGGAACTGCAGCGGCACGTCCCAGCGGCTGATGAACGGCTCGCGGTAGGTGAGGAACGCTTCCTGTTCCTGCGAGCTGGCGACGATCTCCAGGCCGAGGTAGCGCCCGGTGCCGAAGAGATTGCGGTGCGCGGCGGCGACGGCGACGCGCTCCTGCAGGTCGGATCCGCTGCCTTCGTCGATGCTTCGCTCCAGTCGCAGACCGACCGAGCCGGTGAGGGTGAGGTTCTTCCCTTCCTCGACCTGGATGACCACGTCGCGATCCGACACCGTCGTCCCGGCCTGCTCGGGCTGGATCTCGACGCGCTGGAAGATGCCCAGGCGATAGAGCTCGCGCTGCGCCTCGAGCATGCGCGTGTAGCTGAACGGATCGCCGGGATCGATGTCCGAGCGGCGCAGGATCACGTCGCGATCGGTGTACGTGTTGCCGCGCACGATCACTTCGTCGACGTCGACGTGCGGCCCCTCCGCGATCGCGTACGTGACCGTCGCCGAGAGCTTGTCCGCGCTGGTCTCGACGCGCGGCGCGACCTGCACTTCGGTGTGGCCCGCGTTCGCGTAGTACGTCTGCAGCGCGACGACGTCGTCGTGCACGAGCTGGGGATTGAGTGGCTCGCCCGCAACGAGGACCGGCTTCGGCGCGTCCGGGTGATGATCGGCGTCGAGCCCTTCCACCTTCACCGCGGCCACCAGCGTCTGCGGGCCTTCGGTGACCGGGAACTCGACGGTCATCGTCCCCACCGCGTCATTCAGCTTCACCACCGGCTCAGCCACCGTCGCTTCGGAGAAGCCTTGCAGCCGGTAGAACGACTCGAGCGCCTCGCGGTCGTCGTCGACCTGCTCGCGCGTGACGCCCGTCGGGCGGCGGAAGACGCTCGACACGAGACGCCCGATGCCGCCGCGCGGACTCGTGGCCACGACCGGGCGCAGATCCTTGTCGGTGAGCTTCGCGTTGCCGCTGAACGCGACGCCGGCGAGGCGATAGCGCGGGCCGGCGCTCACGTGGAACGTGGTCGTCCAGACGTTGTCCTCGAGCGAGCTCTCCGTGTCGACGGCGGCCGCATAATGCCCGCGCAACTGCAGTCCCTGCACGATGTTGTTCGCGGCCTGCTCCACGGCGTCCTCGCTGTACTCCTCGTTGCGCGCGAACGGCAGCCAGCGCCGCACGGCGCCGCGCTCGACGCCTTCGACCTTCACCTGCACGGTCGGGCCGACCGCGACGCGATAGCGCAGCAGCACGCCGTTCGACTGTGGGTCGTAGGTGTGTCCGAGGAAGTCGACGTCCGCGCGCCGGTAGTTGCGGCGCACGAGGAAGTTCTTGATGCGGTTCGCGTCCTCGCGGGCCTCGCCGAGCTGGAAGACCTTTCCGGGCGAGCGCTTCATGCGCTCGATGAGCTGCGCCGGCGTGAACGGCGCCGTGGTGCCCTCGATGACCACGTTCGCGACTTTCGCCTGAGGTCCGGGAGTCACGTGCAGCGTCACGTCGGCAACGCTGCGCAGGCGATCGAAGGTCGTCTCCGGATCGACCGTGGCCTCGAGGTAGCCGTAGCGGCGAAGCATCTCCTGCACCGCCGTCGCGCTGTCGTCGACGGCGTCGAGGGAGAGCACATCGCTGTTGCGGATCGTGAGCTCGCGTTGCGCGCGTGTGCGGTCGCGACGGGGGATGCCTTCGACGTTGATCTCGTCCACGCGATAGTTGAGGAGCAGCGCGAACGTGAGCGCGACGCCGCCCTCCGCGGGCACGGAGTCAACGCGGACGTCCCGGAAGTTGCCGGTCGCGTACAGGTTCTTGACCGACGACTGCAGCTCGCGGATGGTCACCGGCTGTCCCGGCTTGAGCGTGACCTCGCTCGCCATCGCCGTGGTGTCGAAGCGCGCGTCGGCGCGGAACTCGACTCGCGCGATCAGCCGGTCATCCGCGGCGCGCGTGTTGACGGCCGTGACCGCGGGAAGTGGCGCAGCGGGCGCGTGGGCCGCCGACGCGGGCGCCGCTTCGCCGGCCGTCGTCAACGTTGCTGAGGTTGCGAAGTCGCCTTCGTCCTCTTCCGAGCCGAAACGCCAGTGCGCGTCGTACCTTCTGCGGAAACGCGCCTCCAGACGGTACTCGTCGGTCTCGTCGCGCGTGAGCTGCAGCGTCCAGTCGCGATTCACGAGCCACTCGACCACCTGTCGGCTCTGCTCGTTGTCGAGGTTGTAGACGAGGAGGAAGCGGATCTTGTTCGACAGCCGCTTCTCGAACGTCACCCGCGCGCCCGAGCCGCCGGACGTGTCGAGCGTGCCCGGGTCGTACGAGAACGAGTCGACGAACGGGAAGACCTTCGAGCCGACGTACGAAAACAGGCTCTGATAGAGCAGCGACTGTCCCATCAGGCCCAGACCCTGGTTCTGTGCGGTGGTCGGGCCCGTGTTGCTGCCGAGACCTCCGAAGCCGAGGATGGAGAAGAGCGTGATGTCGGATGCGGGAGGATCGCTGGTGATGGTCGGCATCATGCGATCGAGCGTGCCGGTGAGATTTACCGTGACGTCGTACGGTCCGCTCTCCGCCTCCGAGCCGAATCCGGACACGGTGCCTTCGATGGTGAGGTCGAGGAACGGATCGATGCGGAATGGGTTCTGGAACGCGATCGTCCCGCGCGTGACGCGGTAGTCGACTTTCTGGATGCGCACCGTGCCGCCCTCGTCGAGGGTGACCTCGCCGAGGACGACCGGATTCGCCACCGTTCCCGTGACGTCGAGGTCCGCCGATCCCGTCACCTCGGCGATGTTGTTGCGGATCGCCAGCGTTCCCGGGGCCGCGAGATGGATGCGCAGACGCACGCGGTCCTGCCACGTCGCCGCGGAGGTCGGCGTCACGCGCGTGCGCGACAGAAGAATGTTGAGCAGCGTCTGCTGGATGTCGAAGTCGCGGAAGTACAGCGCGCGCGTGACGTCGACGTCGCCGGAGAGCTGCGCGCTTTCCATGTCGCCGGCGAGCAGCAGCGTGAAGTTGCCGCCGACGGTCACGCCTTCGTACGCGCGCAGCGAGACGTCCGTCCCCTGCAGCGTGATGCGCACGCGCTGCGGCAGCATCCCTTCGAGGGCGATGAAGCCCCCGGCCACGACCTGGCCGCCGCCTACCGTTGCGCGGAGCGACTCGATATCGATGCGCTCCGTACCGAAGCGCAGGCGCCCGTTGATGTCGTCGATGAGCTGCGGAAAGCCGGGCACCTTGATCTGCGCGTCGACGAGGTCCGCGGTCCCGACCGGCGCCGGCGCGCTGATCGTGCCGCCGATGGCCAGGGCCACGTCCATGTGTCCGTCCGCGCGCGCGTCGGGCAGGAAGAGTTGCAGCAGCGCGGCCTCGACGCGCCCGCGCACGTCGATGCCGAGCCGCTTCGCGCCGGTGATCTCCGCGAAGCCGGTGACGGCGAACGACGAGTCCGCGCCGCGCAGCGCGAACGACTCGAACTCGAGCCGGCCGTTGCGCAGCACGACGTGCAGCGGCTGCGGCGCAACGAACTCGTGGTCGGCGAAGCGCACGTTGAACGTCGGCGCCGTCGCGTCGACCACCAGCGCCTCGATCGGCGTCAGTCGCCCGCCGAGCTTCAGATCGAGAACGACGTTGCCCGACAGCGGCAGCGTCGCCGTCGCCGGAGAGATTGCGACCGCGCGCGCGAGATCGCTGATCACCACGCGCACGGTGCCGTCGACGGCCATGTTCTCGCCGACCGAGCCTTCGCCCTCGATGCTGACGATGTCCGCGACCGCGCCGCGCACGATCAGCCGCCCGTTGCGGATGGCGATGTAGAGCGACGGCGGCGCGGTGCCCGCGGGGAGGTTCAGCCCGCGCAGCGTCGCATTCTCGAGCGTCGCCTCGAGCACCAGCTCCGGCTGCTCGAACGTGCCTGCGCCTGTCGAGCGCAGCACGAGCTTGCCGCCGAGGAGATCGGAGAGTCCTTTCGCGATCTGCAGGCGCGACGGATCGATCGAGCTCGACTCGATCGTGTACTCGAAGCGTTTCTGGTTCAGATCGACTTGCGCTTCGCCGCGGATCTCTCCCGCCGCCGCGCGAACGACCACGTTCGTCGCGCGCATCCGCCCCTCGGTGAACGCGATGTCGGCCGACGCCAGCTCCACCGGCTCGCCCATGATCGCGCCGTCGCGCACGGTCACGCTGCCCGCGCCTTCGAGCGCTTCCTTGCGTCCACCGAGCTTCAGCGTCCCGGTCAGTTTTCCGGTGACCGGAAGATCCGCGAAGTCGAGGAACGACGCGATGTCCTGGACCGGGAAGTTCTGCGCGTTGATGTCGAGGTCGAACGCGGCGTTGCCTTCGCCGGGCAGCCAGTTCAGCGTGCCGTTGAGCGCGAGCGTGGCGTCGGCGCGGCGGATGGTCGTGTTGACGAACGTCGCGCGGCCGCTCTCCGGCGTGCCGGCGATGATCATCTTCCCGGTCGCCGCTCCCTCGCCGATCTTCAGCTCGAGCCCGACCGCATCGATGGCGCGTTGCGCAGGATACCCGTTCGCTTCGGCGGCGATGTCGAACTGCGGACCGGGCCCGCGATCGGGGAACGCGATGTTGCCGGTCAGCGCGAGTCGCCCGTTGCCGTCGACGAACACCGCGCGATCGAAGTGCAGGGTCGAGGCGTTGCCGTCGTAGCGCAGATCGATGTTCGCGTCGCCGAGGAGTACTTCGTTGTAGCGCGCCGCGGTGGCGACGATGTTCGCGGCAACCTGCGGCTTCTCGATCGGGCCGCGCACCGTGCCGCTGATCGTGCCCGCGCCGCCGAGGCCGAGGAGCTCGTAGTCGCGCTTGTCCGCGGCGTGGGCGAAGTTGTAGCCGATCTGATCGAGCTCGCTGAGGTCGGTGCTGCGGATGTTCATCCGCAGATCGGTGACCACGCCCTCGATCTTCAGCGTGCCGGTGAGACTCACGTGCGACTTGTCGGTGTCGAGCTCCGCGCGCCGGAAGCGCACGACGCCGCGGTCGAGCGTGAAGTCCGTGCTCCCCGCGATACCGACCGGGTAACGCGCGTCGGAGAACGCGACCGTGCTTTTCGCCAGGCGCGCCGTGCCCTCGCCCGCGCCGTCGAGCACCTTGTCCTTGTTCCAGCGGTACGTGAGCTCGCCCGTCGCCGCGCCGCGCAGTCCGGTGTTCTCGATCCCCCAATCCGCGAACAGCGGCTCGATGCCGACGTTGTAGTAGCGGAGGTCGACCTTCATCGGATACGGCTCGGCGTACTTCGTGAGCTCGTAGTCCGCGCCGATCGTCCCGCCGCCATACGTGGCCTTGTCGACGCGAACGCGCAGGTCTCGCCCGGTAATGTTCAACTGCCCCCGGGCCTCGCCGAGCGTGTACGCATCGGCGACCACGCGCGGCGAGCTCCAGCCGCCGCGCATCTCGAAGTCGCCGGCCTTGCCGCGCAGTTGCGTGTCCAGCGCCAGCGTTCCCTCGAGCGTCTGCTTCACTCGGAAGATCTCTTTGATGCGGTCGAGCGCGAGACTCGACTTCACGCGAAGGTCGTACCGCGCCTCGGTCAGTGGATCGAGCTTGCCGGAGATCTGCGCGTCGATGCCGCGACCCTGGAGCGCGATCGATTGCAGGGCGAGCACGCCCGGCGTGTAGCGGAAGCCGCCGCGCATCGTCACGTCGAACGGCACGTAGTCCTGGATGCGCACGCGCACCAGCGGGCTGCTCATCACTCCCGCGTACAGGTCCTCGGCCCGCGTGACCGTGACGTCGGAGTCGATCTTCTGCGCCAGCGCCGCGATGTTGTGCTTGCGGTCGTTGAAGCCGAACGCGCCGCCGCGGATGTGCATCTTGTCGAAGTCGAGATGCACGATCTGAAAGCGCCAGCGCCGCGGTGGAGACTTCTTCCATTGCGGAAAGTTGTGGCGTCCGTCGGGAAGAATCTCGAACCAGACGAAGGGCTCGCGGATGTCGATGCGATCGACGTTGACGCTGCGGCTCCAGAACGACTGCACGCCGCCGGTGATCTCGATCTGTTTCACCACCGCGAAGTGCGGCGCCACGGCGCCCGGCGCGTTGGCGATGCGCACGTCGTTGAGGATGATCTTCTGCGGATGCGTGCGCACGAACTGGAAGCTGCCGATCGTCACCTCGCGCCCGAGGCGCTCTTCGAGCGTCGTCTCGATCTTGCGGGCGACGTAGCCCTCGAACGTGGCCGTTCCCAGCGAAAACCATCCCAGTCCGAGGATGAGGAAGAAGACCAGGAAGCCGATGCCGAAGGTCCACAGGAGGCGGCCCAGGCAGCCCCACATCGGACCTTTCCGCTGCCGCTCGCGCGCGGACCGGTGATGACCCCGCGAAGGCGGAGGCAGCAGCGGATCTGCCGGGTCGTTGACGTTCATCGGAATTGCGCGGCTTTACCGTGGCGCTTGCTTGCTAAACGCAAGCCACGAGGAAGAGGTCCCGGAGATTGTTCCCCGTCGGCGCAATCATAATCGGCTCACCGATTTGCGCCGCAACGGGATACGAGTTCGACTCCTCGAAACGCAGGACGGGCTTCAGCCCGTCGGGCAGATGGATTCCCGCCGCGCCGCTGTTGCCGTCGACCCCGTCCGAGGACGCGAAGAGCGCCTCGTATTCGCAGAGGTTTGCGAAGCGCACCGCCAGCTCGCTGCACCGGCCTCCGCGGCCATTGCCGCGCACCACCACCGTCGGCTCTCCTCCCGCCACCAGCACCTCCCCTTTCCGCAGCTCGCGTGCTCGCGCCGCGAGCATCGCCGCAGCGTCCAACACGTCGCACTCGATCTGCTCTTCGAGCACGACCGCGTTGTCACCGATGATTTGCGCCGCGGCCCTCACGAGGGTCGTGTTGTCGGCGACGAGGATGGCCTCGCTGCCGGGGATGGTCGGGCCTGACGCGACGTCGTGCAGCGCGCCAGTGCTGACGTCCGAATAGACGAGCGTGACCGCGCGCCCGCGCACGCGCTCCGCGAGCTTGCCGCCTTTGATCGCCGAGATCTTCCTCCGCTCGGCGTTGATCTCGGCGATCGTCATGCCGGAGGCAATCAGCTCCGCATTCTTCGCGATCGCGCTGTCTTCGTCGATCAAGGACACTTCGACACACGCCGACCCTCCACCGGAGATCAGAAAGAGGATGTCGTCATGCGCATCGACAAACTCGAGCAACGCACGCCCGGCCTCGAAACTCGCCGTCGTGTAGTGCGGATGCCCCCCGATCATCAGTCCCATAGGTCCCATCGGTCCTACCGGATACCCTTCCGGCACCACCACAAATGCGCTCGCAACTTCGTGCACCAACGCCACCCCGTCGAACAGCAATCCCGCGCACTTGCCGATGGCCACGACGTTGCGGGGCATGTCCGCGCGCACGTGCTCGCGCACCAGCACATCAGGCGCACAACGCGCGAGCGCTGTGAGGTACGTCGCTTGGAGGTCCACCTCGGCGCGATTATCCTCGTGACGTGCGCCGCACGCATCTCCGCTCGCGCGTCCTGCTTCTGACCGGCGCCTTCACGCTCGCCCTGTTCGCGATCGCGTTCGGACTGAGCTGGCGCGCGCGACTCGCGCAGCAGCGGTGGACGCGCCTCATCGCCATCGAAACGCGCGCCGTGGCCACGCTCGAAGAGTTGATCCGCGCGCAGAACGGTTTTCGCACGACGTCGCTGTCCGACCCCACACGTTACGGCGTCGTCGAGCAGCTCCTCGACGACGAGTCACTGGGCGCCGTCGATCTCGGCACCTTGCGCGCGCGGGTGAACGCGTTTCGCACGATCATCGAGGAGCCGTCGCCGCTGCCCGAGGACGTGGGCTCGACTTCCGCGGCCATCATCCTCGAGGCGCAACGGGTGATCGACGCGCGCAAACGCGAGATCGCGCGCCAGCTTCCCGCGCTGGAGCGCGAGACGTCGTCGATGATGTCCAGCGGACTCGCCATCGCCTGGATCGTAGCTCTCCTCGGGTTTGCCGCGGTGCAGACAACGCTGCGAAAAGTGGTCCGTCCGATCGAAGAATTGTCCGCCGCCGCGGACCGTGTGGCCGCGGGGGACCTCAGCGCGCGCGCGCCGGTCGCGGGCGATCACGAGATCGCGACGCTGGGCGTCGCGTTCAACCGCATGGCCGACGAGCTGAAGGCCCGCGCACGCACGGACGAGCTGACGTCGCTGCCGAACTTCCGCGCCTTCCGCGAGCGCATCGACGCGGAGCTCGAGCGCGCGGATCGCTACCCGGAGCAGTTCGGCATCCTGGTCCTCGACCTCGACCGCTTCAAGAAATACAACGACACCTACGGCCACCTCGCCGGCAACGACGCGCTCCGCCGCGTTGCCCAGACCATCCGCGAGACGCTGCGCGCGGTCGACTTTCCCGCGCGCTACGGCGGCGAAGAATTCGCAGTGATCGTGCCCCAGGTCGACGCACCGTCCCTCGCGGTGATCGCGGAACGCATCCGCGCCAACGTGGAGAACCTCGCCGCCCCATCCGATGGCGCGACGGTCACGCTGAGCATCGGCGCGGCCTTGTATCCGGCCGACGGCGCAGACCGCGAATCGCTCTTCCGCACCGCGGATGAACGGCTGTACCAGGCGAAGGAGGCGGGGCGGAATCGGGTGTTTTTCCACCCCAGCTCCGAGCGAAGTCGAGGAGCCAACTTGGCGTGAGCCAACTCGGCTTGTCATCCCGAGCGTTAGTCGAGGGACCTGGGGGGCCGGGCGGCTCAGGGGCGCGCGATTCATGCCCCCCACCCAGGTCCCTCGACTCCGCTACGCTCCGCTCGGGATGACAGGGATGCGCTAGCCACGGGCGAAAGTCGAGGAGCCAACCTGGCGTGACGAGGCGGACGACTCCATGCGAGTAGGAACAAAATTGCGCGGTTCTACAATCGCGAACCATGAAGCGGCGCGATCTCGAACGTCACCTCCGGCAACACGGCTGCACTGTGCTGCGTGAAGGTGGGAATCACACCGTCTTTGTGAACGAAACGAGTAGTCGAGTCACCGCGGTCCCGCGTCACAACGAGATCAAGACGCCGACAGTTCGCGAGATCTGCAAGCGCTTGACATCCCAGCACCGGCCGGACGCTAGTCGCTGCCGACGACAATCTCCTCGCGGACCACGCGTTCCGGGTCCACGTCACGCATGGCCAGCTCCCGATTGGCGTCGATGATGAGCTGAATCGCTTCCTTCAGGTTCTCCCGCGCCTCGTCGAGGGTCTCCCCTTGCGAGATCGCGCCCGGAAGCTCTTCGACGAACGCGGTATAGCCGCCCTCGGGAGCCTCTTCGAAAATCGCGGTGAAGGTATGCGTCACGGGTGAAGTCTAACGCGTCTCAGACAGCATCGATCAGCTTCTCGATGGTCCGCGTGAGGTTTTGCAGTTCGCGATCGCTCACCGCGTTGCCGCCCAGCGTCGCCAGCCATTCCTCGTACGCGGGCCGCACCTTCTCGACGACGCCGCGGCCGCGGCGGGTGAGCTGGACTCGCGACGAGCGGAGATCGACCGGGTCGTCGTTCTTTTCGGCGAGGCCGAGCTGTTCGAGGCGCGAGATCATGCCGGTCATGTTCTGCTTGGTCACGCCGAGGCGGCGGGAGAGTCCCACCAGCGTCACCGGACCGTCTTCGCCGGCCAGCGCGGACAGCACGGACCACTGCTGGGGGGTGATCTTCTGGCGGCCCAGGACGGGGCCGAGGCGGCGGGTCAGAAGGTTCGCGAGCTGTAGTACCCCAACGACCAGATCGCGTTCGCCTGCCATTTGGTCAATATCTTGACCGCACGGCAGGCGCCCTGTCAAATCAGAGCGCGGCCTTGAAGATGCTCTTCCCGGCGAACACCGCGGCGTCGCCCAGCTCTTCCTCGATGCGCAGGAGCTGGTTGTACTTGGCGACACGGTCGCTGCGCGACGCCGACCCGGTCTTGATCTGGCCCGCGTTCGTGGCCACCGCGAGGTCGGCGATGGTCGAGTCCTCGGTCTCGCCGGAGCGATGCGAGATCACCGAGCGATACCCGGCCCGCTTGGCCATCTCGATGGCCTCGAGCGTCTCCGTGAGCGTTCCGATCTGGTTCACCTTGATCAGGATCGCGTTGGCGATGCCGCGCTCGATCCCCTGTTTGAAGATGGCCGGGTTGGTGACGAAGAGATCGTCGCCGACGAGCTGCGTGCCCGTTCCGAGGACGCCGGTGAGGGAGTCCCAGCCATCCCAGTCGCCTTCCGACATTCCGTCCTCGATGGAGATGATCGGGTAGCGCTTCCGCAGATCGACGTAGTAGTCGACCATGTCGTCGGAGTCGCGTTCCACGCCTTCGAACGTGTAGCCCTTCTTCTTGTCCCAGAACTCGGAGGCGGCCACGTCGAGGCCGAGGTAGATCTGCTCGGCGGCCCGGTATCCGGCCTTCTGGATCGCTGCAAGGATGAGATCGAGCGCCTCGGCGTTGGTCTTCAGATCGGGAGCGAAACCGCCCTCGTCACCGACCGCGGTCGTCAGTCCGCGATCGTTGAGGATCTTCTTGAGGTGGTGGAACGTCTCGACGCCCGCGCGCAGCGACTCGCTGAACGAGTCGAAGCCGGCGGGGATGATCATGAACTCCTGCACGTCGAGGTTGTTGTTGGCGTGTGCGCCGCCATTGATGACGTTCAGCATCGGCACGGGCAGCGTGCGTGCGCCGGTGCCGCCGAGGTAGAGGAAGAGCGGGAGTCCTGCGGCTTCGGCGGCGGCGCGCGCGATGGCGAGAGACACGCCGAGGACGGCGTTCGCGCCGAGGTTGCCTTTGTTCTCGGTGCCGTCCATCTGCTTCATCATCAGGTCGATCATGACCTGCTCGCGCGCGTCCATCCCCTCGATCTCGCGAGCGATCACTTCCACGTTGTCGACGGCGTTCTGCACGCCTTTGCCGAGGAAGCGATTCTTGTCGCCGTCGCGAAGCTCGATGGCCTCGCGCGAGCCCGTGGACGCGCCCGACGGAACGGCGGCACGGCCCAGCGCGCCGTTGTCGAGCAGGCAATCGACTTCGATGGTGGGGTTGCCGCGCGAGTCGAGGATCTCGCGGGCGAAGACTTCGGCGATCTTGAACATGGCGCGGCGGATTCTACGTCACGCCGCGCGCCGGCGTTATTTCGGTCCGACCGCTGTCGGAAGACCGCGATCGCGCCACTCCGTCCACCCGCCCTTGAGCGCGAACACGTTCTTGACGCCGTGCCCCATCAGGTCCGCGGCGGCACGGCCGCTCGACTGCTCGGCGGTGCACGCGCAGTAGGTGATCACGGTCTTGCCCGGAGTCACCTCGTTGAAGCGGCGAATGAGCTGGCTGCCGGGAAGACTCAGCGAGCCCTTGATGTGACCGTACGAGAACTGCTCGTTCGACCGCACGTCGACGAAGACGGCCTTACCGGCCTTCTGCAGCTTCACCGCGTCGTCGATGCTGATGCGCGCGAACGTCGGCGCCGTGTTGCTGCGGGCACCGGGAACCGACAACGGGGCACGACCGGCGGGGGCCGGGCGGGCAGTGCCGGGCGCGGGCGTGGCAGGCTTCATCTGCGCGAGAACGGGAAGGGCGAGGATGCAGGAAAGGACGAGAGCTTTTTTCATGGTCTAGATGAGGCCTTCGAAGAAACGATCGAATCGGGGGATGAACCAGCGCTTCCGGTCGAGCGAGAACGCGACGGCTACGGCCTTGCCGACGATGCGGCGCCGCTCGATGAACCCGATGAAACGACTGTCGTTGCTGTTGTCGCGGTTGTCGCCGAGGACGAAGTAGTTCCCATCGGGCACCGTGATCGGACCGAACGAGCGCACGGCCGGGATCTCCGGCGTGAGCATGACTTTGTGATTGCGGCCGTACAGATCTTCGTCGACGACGTAGGCGGCGCCGTAGTCGTCAGTGGACTGCACGGCGATCGGCGACTGCTTCGCCAGCCGGCCGTTCACGAAGAGCTGGTTGTCGCGCATCTCGACCTGATCGCCGGGCACGGCCACGACGCGCTTCACGAGACGGATGCCGTCGACCGGCGAGAAGAGCACGACGATGTCGCCACGGACGGGATCGCCCCACTTCACGATGTTGATCGTGGTGAACGGGACCTTGAGGTCGTACGCGAGCTTGTTGACGACGACACGGTCGCCTTCCTGGATCGTCGGCTTCATCGACCCGGTCGGGACGTCGTTCCAGTCGGCCAGAGCCGAACGGAGCGAGCTCACGATCAGGATCATGAGGATGAAGATGCGGATCTCGCGAAGGACCTTCTTTTTCTCGATGGCCATGGCTGAATACTCTACGCGTGCACGGCCATGAACGTTTCGTAACGGAGGGGGATTCCGGGGGCGCTCTCGAGGCGGGTAAGCGTGTCATCCCGAGCCGCCGGAGCGCAGCGGAGGACGGTCGAGGGATCCCCTGCACTGCACGATGGGGGAGATCCCTCGACTACGCTCGGGATGACACAGGAGCCTACGGGCGCGCCCTACGCCACCTTTTCGCCCCCGATCGCCCTCACCTTCCCCAGCAGCTCGCTCATCTGCATTCCCGACAGCGACTCGAAGAGGGCCGGGACCTGGGCGGCGATGGCGGCGAGGTCTCCGGTGATGCGGTGGGCACCGGCGGCGTCGCCGTCGCCCGTGGAGACGATGGTGATGCGGTCGACGTTCGCCAGAGGCGCGGCCAGCGCCCGCACGACCTCGGGCATCTGCGTCATCAGCTTGTCGACGACCGCGGCCTGGTTCCACTCCTGATACGCCTCGGCCTTGACGTTCATCGCGCGCGCTTCGGCTTCGCCTTTCTTGAAGATGATCTCCGCCTCGGCCTCACCCTGGGTGCGAACGGAGTTGGCGCGGCCTTCGGCCTCGAGGATCAGGCGCTGGCTTTCCGCGGCGGCGAGGGTCTCGATGCGCATACGCTCGACCTCGGCCGACTTGAGGACGCTGGCAATCAGCTCCTTCTCGTGGCGGAGGATCTCCGCCTCCTGCACCTTGATCTGCTCCTGCTTCTCGACCTGCTGCACGCGCACGGCCTCGGCGACGACCTGCTGCTCCATCACCTTTGACTGGATCTCGTAGGCCTTGTCGGCCTGGGCCTGCTCGCGTTTGGTGGTGGCGGTGAGCTGGGCCTTCTTCACCTCCAGGTCGTTCTGCGCGGCGGCCTGCGCGGCGAGAGAGATCGTCTCCGCGAGCACGCGCTGCTGATCCGCCTCGGCCCGTTTTACCGCGGCCTCGCGCAGCGCCTCGGCGCGTTTGATGGCCGTGTCGCGCTCGGCCTCGGCCGCGGCGATGTCCGCGAGCATCCTGATGCGGGCGATGTCGGGACGGCCCATGTTGGTGATGTACTCGTTGCCGTCCTTCACCTCCTTGATGGTAAACGAGACGACCTCCAGTCCCATCTTCTCCATGTCGTCGGCGCAGGTGGCGCGCATGCGGTCGGCGACCATCTCCGGCTCCTTCACGATCTCCTCGACCGCGAGCTGGCCGATGATGCCGCGCAGGTGACCTTCCATCACCAGGCGGATCAATCCTTCGCGCTGCTGCGGCGTCTTCGAGAGGAATTGCTCGGCCGCGGTGAGGATCGATTCGTGGTCGCTCTTCACCTTGATCTGCGCGACCGCTTCGACCGTGACCGCGACGCCCTGACGCGTGTAGAGATCCTGGGTCGGCGCGACGTCGAACGACATCAGCTCCAGCGAGAGCGTCTTCCAACTGTGAACCATGGGGAAGATCAGCGTGCCGCCGCCTTTGATGACGCGCGTGCCTCCGGCGCCGTAAACGATGAACGCCTCGTTCGGCCCGACCTTGCGGTACATCTGGGCCACGAAGCCGAGCAGCATCAGCGTGCCGACCACAATGCCGGCAGCAACCATCCACGTAGAGAGTCCGAGCATGTTCATGCCTCCTTCAGGTCGTCCCACGTCGCCACGTACGCGATGCCTCGCTCGTAGCGCGTGACGATGACTTCCGTTCCTTTGTCGATGGCGCGTCCACAGTCACTGCGCGCGCCGGCGACGCGCCTCGTGCCGGCGTGCGTGAAGACGATTTCTCCCGTGCCCTCGCGTCCGCGGATGGGCACGACGGTCCTGGCGATCACGCCGATCATCGACAGCGATTGCGCGACCGACTCGCGCCGGGCCAGGGCGTTGATGACGGCATTGATGAGCGCACCGCCGCCTGCGCCGATCACCGCCGCACCGGCGTAGATCACCGCGGTGATGAGCGGCGTCAGGCGCTCGAGGAGCAATCCCGCGCCGCCGAACCAGGTCAGGAACGCCGTGATCGCGGCGGCGTTGATCATCGACGACGAGCGTTTCGCGCCGGCGTGGCGGATGGCCTTCGGCAGATGCAGTCCGCGCGGCGCATGCATGCCGGAGAGAAAGGAGACAACGCTCAGCCCCACGCCTGCGATGAAGCAGACGACGAACAATGTAGTCATGGATGTGCCTCTAGGTTCGGCGCTTGATGCGACAGAGGCGGGTGGGGAAGGGGAGGTGCGTCGGCGGGGAGGGCGTCATATTGCTGCGAGCAATATTTCGCCCGCGGCAGTCGAGCGGCAATGGGCTTTATGGAGTCTTTAGCTACTCTTTACCGTATCCGTAGCACAGGCCCGCGTCCTTCATCGCGCGCTCGACATTGCAGCCGCCGTCGCCGGTGCTGTGCTGGAGCGCATAGCCGATGAACTTCGTCGTGCTGGCTTCGACCGCGGGGGGCTCGGGATAACCGGCCACGTGGAGGTCGAAGATCTTCGAGTCGTACTTCACGCGCACGTAGCCTTCCGTGAACTCGACGCTCGCGGACGGGCAGCGCGTGCCGGTGGCGGAGACGGGAAGGTCGGAGGAGAGAAGGAAACCCTCGTCGATGCGCTGGTCGGCGTTGGTGTCGAGCAGGACGGCCACGCGGTTGTCGCCGATGCTCCGAACCACCGCCTCCCCGGTGAGTGCGCGCGGCTTGGTGGCAGTGGCCAGCGCGGATGAGGCGAGAAGCAGGAGAACCGAGGACACCAGGAGTTTCCGCATGATTGCGGGCTATTTTAGATCAAACGGACCACGACGAGCGTGAGATCGTCCTCGAGCTCGCCACCGCTGAAGCCGGTTGCGGAGTCGACAATGGTCCGCTGGAGCTCCGCGGCGCTCAGATCGCGGCAGTCGGTGACCAGCTCCTCGATGCGGTTTTCGCCGAACTGTTCGCCTGCCGCGTCGGCCGCCTCGCTCACCCCGTCGGTGAAGAGAACGAGGCGATCGCCTTTGGCCAGATCGGTCTCCCGCTCTTCGTATTTCGCCGACTTGAAGAGGCGCGAGAACGCCGGCCCGCCCTCGGCCAGTCGCACGATGGAGCCGTCGGCGCGGGCCAGGATCGGCGCGTTGTGGCCGGCGTTGCACCAGCACAGCTTCATCGCCGCGGTGTCGACGGTCGCATAGAAGAAGGTGACGAAGCGTCCGCCGGACAGGCTCGAGACGACCACGCGGCGCACGCGCTCGCAGAGGTCGCGCGGCGAGTCGCTCGCCGATGCGCGCACGGCCGCCTGGAGGCCGGACATCAGCAGAGCCGCGGGCATGCCTTTGCCGGCTACGTCTCCGATGCACACCGCCAGCGCGCTCTCCTGCAGCTCGATCAGGTCGTAGTAGTCGCCGCCCATGGTGCGCGCGGGTTGCCAGACGCCGCTGACGTCCAGCCCCGCGACCCGGGGCATCTCGCGCGGCAGGAGGGTCTGTTGGATCTGGCGGGCCTGCTCGAAGTCGACTTCCTCGGCCTGCATCCGGATGCGGTCGATCCCTCCGCCGATCTGTTCCGCGGCGGAGCGGAAGAAGTCGATGTCCTCCACGTCATAGTCGCCGGCCGACAGCTTCGGCGCCGCAGCGATGAATGCGCGCGTTCCGGCGGGCACGACCAGCGACGCCTCGATGCGCGCCAGCGCGCTGGCCGTCTCCGGATCGAGCGTGCGGCGGCGCGGATCGAACGGGCGGTCGAGCACCTGCGCGGGGACGCGCAGTCGCCCCACGACCTCGTCCGACACGCCCACCTTCGCCACGGCCACGTACTCGTCCTGCCGTTCGGCGAAGATCACGATGGCGCGGTTCTGCAGCGCGCGCTGCATTTGCTCGGCCGCCGCGGACAGCAGCCCGGTCGTATCGGTCGCGGTGCGGGCCTGCTCGGAGATGGCCTTCAGCGCCGCCGGGTAGTCGTACTTGTGGCGGAACAGGTTGCGGTCCACGAGGAACTGCACTTTGTTGCGCACCGGCACGAAGAGCAGCGCCACGACGAGCGTCGAGCCGATGATCATCGTGGTCTGGTTCTCGAGTCCGAACGAGTAGACGAGGAACGATCCCAGCCCGCCGACGATGCCGAGGTAGACGACGATGATCGCGCCGCTGAGGATCGCGTAGACCACCGTCTTGCGGATGATCACGTCGATGTTCATCAGCCGGTACTTGAAGATGGCCACGGCGAACGAGATCGGGATCGCCAGCGTGAGGATCGTCGGCACGACGTTCACGTACTCGAGCATTCCGCGCCAGTGGATGAAGTCGCGATGCGTGAACGCAATCCACAGCGAGAGGGTCCCGGCCACGATGACGGCCAGGACCTTCGTCCCGATCGCCAGCAGCAGGCCCCACAGCGGCCACGCCACCTGCTTCTTCTCCTCCACGTTCGCCTCGGCGTGGCTGCGGACGAGCGCCACCAGCGCGAACAGCGGGAACGACGCCAGCACGAGCATCGGCAGGCCGGTCGCCGCTCCGCTGACGATGGCGCCGGCCAGCGGCGAGATCAGCCTGCCCGCGGTCCGGCTCAGGCCGAAGATCAATCCGACGGTCGCGAACGAGACGACGAACGGCCGGTTCGCGATGGCCCGCACGATCCCCTCCCGCCGCGCCACCCAGAGAATCCGCACCATGGACAGCATGCTCGCGCCCACGACGGCGTAGAAACCAGGACGGAAGTAGCGCGCCATGCGCTTCCCGCTCGCGTCCATGTCCGTCCAGTCGATGCTCATCATCACGGCGACGGCGAGGAGCACCGCGGCGATCCCCACCATGGCCACGGCGTAGATCCAGCGCAGGACGACCGGCCGCTTCTCCAGAATCGGCCGCCGCCGCGGGAAGATCAGCCCGAGGTGCAGGATCAGCGGCGGGTACATGAAGCTGGCCATGGCGACGAAGTACATCGGCATGAGGTTGGTGGCGGGCGAGTAGATGATGCCCCGCGCACTCATCTGCTCGTACATCGTCGCGGCGCCGGCGAGCAGTGCCACCGCGGAGAGGAGTGCCAGAAAGAAGAACACCGTCGCGCGAGAGTCGTTCGGCGCGCGGCCGACGATGAACAGGGCGATGCCGAGGAAGGTCAGCGCAACGACGATCGCCACGACGTGGCGCACGAGGATGAACGAGCTGCGCAGCGGCGACTCGTAGCGGATGGGGACGTCGAGGATGCTCTTGCCGCGGCGGATCTTGTACGTGATCGTGTCTCCGCGTCTCGTCGCCGCATCGAGCACTTTCAGGCGTTTGAGATCGTCGCGCGGGATGCCGTTCAGCGACAGGATCTCGTCGCGATAGCGAAGCTTCCCGTCCGCGGGACTGTGCGACGTCGTCAGCAGTACCTGGTACTCCCGCATCCCCAACATCCTGGCCTGCTGTTCCGCGCCGGGCCCGACGAGGTACATCACGCCGGCCCACCCGCGCTCGTGCCAGACGCGCGCGCGGCCGGCCATGTAGCCGAGGGCAGTGAAGATCACCACGACCGTGAGGACGAGCAGGATGAGGAAGCGCGTGCGGGACGCCATTCGCAACGCTGAGTGTACGGCCGTCCGCGCCGAGGGTTTAATCCCGCGTGCCGCGCCGGTTCACGATGGACATGAACTCCTCGCGCGTGCGCTCGTCCTCGAGGAACGCTCCGCGCAGCACGTTCGTCTCCATGAACGACGATTCCTGCTCCACGCCGCGCATCACCATACACATGTGCACGCCGCCCATCCAGACGGCGATGCCGCGCGGCTCGAGGATCTTCTGGATCGTGTCCGCCACGTCGTGCGCGAGATGCTCCTGCGACTGCAGCCGCCGCATGTGCACTTCCACGATGCGCGGGATCTTCGACGCGCCGATGATCATCTTCTCGGGGATGTAGCCGACGATGAAGCGGCCGAAGAACGGCAGGATGTGGTGCGCGCAAAGCGTCTTGTATGTACCGCCGATGACCACCAGGTTCTGGCAGCTCTCGTCCGCCCGCGAACAGGCCTGGCGGAACAGCGTCGTCAACTTCTTCACGTCGGTGAAGTCGTAGCCACTGGTCATGGTGATCAGCGACTCGGCCCACCGCCGCGGCGTGTCCACGACGTTCTCGTCGTCGAGGTTCACGTGCAGCAGGCGGAGCGCTTCGCGCAGGTGATGCTGGAGCTTCTCGCGCTCGATCTCCGGCCGCGGGCTGGCGAGCAGGCCGCGCTCGTCGAGGACGTCGAGCTCGTTGGCGGCAAGAGTGATGTCGGTGGAGCGGGTCATCCGCGCTAGCCTATCGCGTTCACCCGCTCCCTCTGGCCCCATTTTTGCCAAATTGACGACTGAATGGCCATTCATTCATACTGCGCACGCACCAGAATCCAGACGGTACAAAACCTGTAACGGGGACCCCCAAAGGAGTTGCACACATGGCGGAAGTCAAGACCCAGGGCGCTGTCGAAGCGATGGAGGTCGCCGAGGCCTCGCGCGAAACAGAATGGGAGAAGCCCTCATTTGCCGGTGACCTTTTCCTCGGCAAGGTCAACTTCGATCTGATCCATCCCTTCCCCGAGCAGCCGCCACAGGACAAGGCCGAGGCGGACGAGTTCCTGGCGAAGATGGAGCGCTATCTCGCCGAGAACGTCGACGCCGAGGCGATCGATGAGAAGGGCGAGTACGACTACGAGCTCTTCAAAGGCTTCACGGAGATGGGCGCGTGGGGCATGAAGATTCCGAAGGAGTACGGCGGCCTCGGATTCAGCGCCACGAACTACAACCGCGCCATCGGTCTGGTCGCCACGTGGTGCGCGTCCAGCGTGGCCTGGCTCTCCGCGCACCAGTCCATCGGCGTTCCGCAGCCGCTCAAGCTGTTCGGCACCGAGGAGCAGAAGAGAAAATATCTGCCGCGGCTGGCCAAGGGTGCAATCTCCGCGTTCGCGCTCACCGAGCCCGGCGTCGGATCCGATCCCGCCAAGATGGAGACGACCGCCACGCCGACTCCCGACGGAAAAGGCTGGCTCCTCAACGGCGAGAAGCTGTGGTGCACGAACGGGCTGAAGGCCGAAGTCATCGTCGTGATGTCGCAGACGCCGCCGAAGGTCGTGAAAGGCAAGGAGAAGAAGCAGATCTCCGCGTTCATCCTGGAGATGGACACGCCGGGTGTGGAGATCGCGCACCGCTGCCAGTTCATGGGTCTGCGTGGCATCGGCAACGTCCTCATTCGCTTCAAGGACGTCTTCATCCCGAAAGAGAACCTCCTCTGGGGCGAAGGCCTCGGACTGAAGCTCGCGCTGATCACGCTGAACACGGGACGTCTCACGATTCCCGCGGGCTGTGCCGCCGGCGCGCGCCGCATGCTCGAGATCGCGCGCGACTGGGCGAACGAGCGCGTGCAGTGGGGCCTGCCCATCGGCAAGCATGAAGGCGTTGCGGCGAAGATCGCCTGGATGGCCTCACACACGTTCGCCATGGAAGCGATCGTGTGGCTGACGTCCGGACTCGCGGACCGCGGCGACACCGACCTGCGCATCGAAGCGGCGATGGCCAAGCTGTTCAACACCGAGGTGGCCTGGCAGTGCGTCGATCACCTCGTGCAGATTCGCGGCGGACGCGGATACGAGACCGCGGAGTCGCTGAAGGCCCGCGGTGAGAAGGGCTACCCCGTCGAGCGGATCATGCGCGACATGCGCATCAACCGCATCTTCGAGGGCACCAGCGAGATCCAGCATCTCTTCATCGCCCGCGAGGCCGTCGATCCGCACATGAAGCGCGGCTACAAGATCCTGCTGCCGGAGACGCCGGCCGGCGAGAAGGTGGCCGCCGCGGCGAAGGCCGGCGCGTTCTACGCGACCTGGTATCCGACCAAGTACATGGGCTGGAGCCGCTTCCCGAAACACGGCGACTTCGGACGCCTGTCGACGCACATGGGCTACATCGAGCGGCAGTCGCGGCACGTGGCGCGCTCGATCTTCCACGCCATGATGCGCTTCCAGGCGAAGCTCGAGCGCAAGCAGATGACGCTCTTCCGCATCGTCGACATCGGCACGGACCTCTTCGCGATGTCCGCGTCGATCACCTACGCGATGATGCTGGCAAAGAACGGCCAGAAGGACGCGCTGGAGCTGGCGGACCTGTTTTGCCGCGACGCGCGCCTCCGCATCGACCAGAACTTCCGCACCCTCTTCGACAATCACGACGACCTTGCGTACAAGGTCATGCAGAAGTTCATGAAGGGCGAGTACGAGTGGCTGGAAGGGGATCTCGTGCAGCCAGTGGTGCCGACCGCGGAACAGGTCGAGGAAGCCATTCGAAAGCTGGCCTAGCTCGTCCAGACGCGTCACGCAAGCGGGCCGGCTTCCGCCGGCCCTTCTCGTTACGAATCAATTCGGGAGGATCGCGCTAGTGCCCGGCGTGATCGGGTGCGGGCTTCAGCTCGCCCTCCACAAGTGCACCTCGCGGTGCGCATACGCGCGCCCGTCGCGATGCCGCATCCACAGAATGTGCGCCCCCTCGGTCACGAAGTGCACGGGCAAGGTGAGGAGGAACGCGGAGCCGGTGAAGCGGCCGGCGTGGTTCAGGTTCTCGATCGGGGTGTGGTCGAGCATGACGGTTACGTCGACGGGGTCGATGCCCTCGGCCAGCTCACCGGACACGTACAACGGTTCCGTGAGGGTATCGCCATCGCGCGGGTCGTGCAGAACGATGGCTCCGTCGCCCGCGTCGACGGGGAGGGCCTCGATGATCGGCCGGTATGTCACGCTCTGCGTGGCCCGGAAGTACGGCGAGCTTTGCACCCGTCCGTTGGCGATGCAGTTCGCACACCCTTCCGCGGTTTCGCGGCGCGCGTGTTGCTCGCGGAAACGCGCGTATGCGGCGCCGTTCCAGATCTCGTCGAAGGTCTGCTGATACAGGTTGCCGAAGCTGACCCCGTTGAGGCAGCACGTGCGCACCTCGCCCGCCGACGTAACCCATACCGTCGCCCACGGCTCGCTGCAAGTCCAGTCGACGCGCAGATGGCGAGCGGCTTCGAGGAAGTCGAAGTGAGTGCGCTCCTCCGCGAAGCGGCTGCTGAAGTGAATGCCGGCCGCGCGCGCCCTGTCCGCGACCACGCTGAATACGTCGCTGGCGTGCGGCGCAAGGCCGAGGTTCTCCCGGTTGTAATGCTCATCGAGCGGGGTGCCTTCCACCTGGTGGAGCAGGGGCTCGACGTGCAGCGCCGCGATACCAAGCTCCGCGCCGAGGTCGACCAGCAACGGCAGTTCGTCGATGTTCGACCGCATCGCGACGAAAGACAGGTTGATCTCCGGGTTGCCATGAAGGCTCGACGCGGTGCCGAGTGCGCGCAGGCCGCGCAGCACACGATCGAACTTCCCGCCTCGACGGATGGACTCGTACGTTCT
>DATLOL010000159.1:0-22235 GCA_035536275.1 Thermoanaerobaculia bacterium | reverse complement strand
AGTTGTCTGCGGTTCCTGGCGCTGAAGTCCCCCGCGAGCCGAGGCACCACAGACAACCGACAACCGACAACCGACAACACAGACGCTACATCCCACACCCGCAGTTCGGGCTGCGCTCGTAGTGCATGATCGCGCCGCGGTGGTCGCGCTCGATCTTGCAGCAGGTGAGCACCAGCTCCTGCAGCTTCGCGCGCGCCCGCTGCACGCGCGATTTCGCGCCGGAGAGCGAGATCCCCAGCCGCTTCGCGACCTCCTGCTGCGTAACGCCATCCACCTCCGACATCCGGAACGCCGTGCGGTACGGCTCCGGCAGCCGGGCGATGAGCGGCGTGAGGCACTGCGCGAGGTGACTCAGCGCCTGCGGCTCGGGCTCGGGCGCGACGAGGTCCTGCGGCAGCTCGTCCATCGGACGCGTGCCGCGGTGATGATCGACGATCGCGTTGCGCGTCATCTGGTAGAGCCACGGCGCGAGCTTCTGATCGTCGCGAAGCTGGGACTGGCGCTCCAGAGCGCGCAGCAGAACGTCGTGGACGATGTCCTCCGCCGCCGCGTGATCGCGCACGCGTGAGTGCACGAAGCGAAACAACGCGGCCCGATAGTCGGCGGCGGCGGAGGTCAGTTCGGTCATGCGATCAGCAGCAGCCGCCGCCGCAACCCGATCCGCAACCGCAGCCACAGTCTTCGTTCTTCATGTGCTTCTCCTTTCACCAGAGGAGACGGAGAAGCCGCGAAAAGGACGCAACTCATTCGATCCCTTCCACTCCCTCGGCCATCATGAGCCCGGAAGCCTCGTCGATCAACGACAGCACGGCCTTCGATCCGTCCGGCGCCACGGCGAACGTCTCCGCCTCCGCCACGATCAGCGGACGCCGCGTGGCACGCGTGTCGGTGCCGGCAACGAAGTCCTGCGCGAACACGGCCACGTGTCCGGTCGCGTCGAGAGAGCGGAAGGCGAGCGTGTGCGTCGATCCGATCCAGTGCACCCGCGTCGTCATCACGCCGGCGATGTCGGAGGCCAGCGTGAACAGCTTCCGGTCGGCGACGCGCATGACGTGAATCGAGTTCGCGCCAGCCTGACTCGGCTTTTGATACGCGACGTACTGCCCGTCGGCGGAGACCATCGGATGCACGGTCTCGCCGGCGACGAGGATCTCCGAGCCCGTGCCGTCGCGGCGGATGCGCCACAGCCCGTCGTGCTTCGGATTCGTCGAGTCGTAATAGATCCAGTCGCCCGCCGCCGGCAGCGACGGATTCTCCGCGTCGACGCCGTCCTTCGTGACCGGGTGCGGATTCGCGCCGTCCATCGACGCGGTCCAGATCTCGAAGTGTCCGCCGCGGTTCGAGCTCCAGACCATCGTGCGGCCGTCGCTCACGGGATGCGGGTCCCAGTCGACGGCGCCGTGATCGGTGAGCCGCCGCACCCGGCCGCTGTCGAGCGTGACTTCCCACAGGTCGACGTTGCCTCCGCGATCGGAAGCGAAGACGAGGCTCGCGCCGCCGCGCGCGTAGGCGGGCTGGCGATCGACGCTCATGCCGCGCGACAGCCAGCGCGTGGCGCCGCCGTCCAGCGTCACTTCCTGCAGGCTCTGGCGCGTCACGTCCTCGGTGAACACGATCCGTCCGCCCGGCGCGATGTCGACCGTGTCCGCGCCCGCATGCGGATTGCGCAGGAGCACGCGCGAGCGACCGCCGTCGATGTCGTGGCGGACGATGACACTCGAACCACGGCGCCGCGGCAGTCCAACGGCAGCCAGTCCTTCCAGCTCCGCATACACGAGCGCGTCGCCGCTCTTCGTCCACGCGGCGCCGGAGAGGAGTCCGTGCGGCTCCTTGCGCGAAAGCGTGCGCCGCGCGCCCGACTCCGCATTCACCAGGAGGATCGATCCCGGAGTCGTGCCGCGCGGCCGGACGTTCACGGCGATCCAACGCTGATCGGGCGACCAGCGCGGCGCGCTCAGCTCCGCTTCCGCCGACGCGGCCAGCTCGCGCACGGCGACACCGTCGACCGGGGCGACGCAGAGGGTCGACTGGCGGACGCGCGCGTCGCGGTCGCGGATGAACGCGATGCGCGTGCCGTCCGGCGACCAGTCGCCGTCGAACGCGTCGTCGATCAGCCTCCGCGGATCGCCGCCCACGACGCCGACCCGATACAGCGCGCTCGCACGGTTTGCGCTGCGGCTGAAGAGGAGCGCGGAGCCGTCAGGGCTGAAACGCGGCGCGGAGTCTTCGGGACCCGCGGTCACCGGCGCCTCCGTGCCGTCGGCGAGCTGCTTGAGCCAGATCCGGCGGGTGCCGTCGCGTGCGGAGACGTAGGCGACGAGCTTGCCGTCCGGCGACGCCGCGGGCGAGGTGTCGCGGCCGGACCAGGTCAGCGTGCGCAGGCGCGGGGGCTCGGGCGCTGGCGTATCGCGCGAGAGCCATGCGGCGGCGGCGATGCCGAGGGCCATCAGGGCGAGGATCGCGACTTTTGTTTTTGAGAAGTGCCCTTCACCCTGTCCTTCTTCGCGCCGGGCGGGGAGACGGGACTTGGCGGAGGTGTGGATATTTTTCGCCGCGCTTTCGAGTGCGAAGGCGAGATCCTTCGCCGACGCGAAACGCTGGGCCGGGTCTTTCTCCAGGCAGCGGCGCACGATCGTCTCGACGGTGTCGGGCACGCCGGGCAGATCCGGCGGCTCCTCGACCAGGATCGCGTTCATCGTCTCCACCGCCGAGCGCGCGCGGAACGGCACGCTCCCGGTCAGCATCTCGAACAGGACGATGCCGAGGGAGAAGATGTCGGAGCGGGCGTCGAGAGGAGTGCCGCGGACCTGTTCGGGAGACATGTAGTGCGCGGTGCCCATGACGATGCCCGGCTCCGTGCGCACCGCGGTCGACGAGTCCGTGGACGTCGGCTGCGTCGTGGCCAGTCCGAAGTCGAGGATCTTCAGCAGCTCCCCCTCGGTGATGAAGACGTTCTCCGGCTTGAGGTCGCGATGGATCACGCCTTTCGCGTGCGCGGCAGCGAGGCCCTCGGCGATCTGCGCGCCCCAGTGCAGCGCCTTGCGCATGCTCAGGCGGTTCTCGAGGCGATCGCGCAGCGTCTCGCCTTCGAGCAGCTCCATGACGATGTACGGCACGGTCGCGCCGGACTGTGTCAGCTCGCCGACGTCGTAAAGCGCACAGAGATGCGGATGGCTGAGCGACGACAGCGCGCGCGCCTCGCGCTCGAAACGCAGCCGGAGATTCGGATCGCTCCAGCGCGACTGAGGGAGGACTTTGATCGCAACGTGGCGGTCGAGGCGCGTGTCCGTGGCGCGGAAGACATGACCCATGCCGCCGGCGCCGATCTCGGCGTCGATGCGATATGGCCCCAGTCGCGCGCCCGGTGCGAGAGGCATGTCAGCGCGGCTCGTCCCACCACTTCGACAGGTTCTGGGTCGGCACGCGCGGCCGCTCGGAGTAATGCGACGTGTCGTTGAAGAGCATCAGCCGCACGTGCACGCGATCGCGGAAGTCGAGGACGTTGAGACACGCGGGCGCCTGGTCGAGGCGGTCGCGATAGCCGCGCTCGTCGAAGCCAATGAGGCTGCTGAGCAGCAGGCGGATGGTGGCCTTGTGCGAGACGACGAGCACGCGCTGTCCCGGATGTTTCGTGACGATCGCGCGCAGCGCGGGCAGAGCGCGCGCGAGCACCGCCACTCCGGACTCGCCGCCTTCCGGCGCGAAGGTGAACGGGTCTTCCTCCCAGGCCGCGTATTCGTCGCAATAGCGATCTTCGACTTCGCGCCGCGTCAGCCCTTCCCACCGCCCGTGACTGATCTCTTCGAGCCCCTGCACGGCGACCGGCGTGACGCCGCATCGCCCCCCGATGATCTTCGCCGTGTCGACGGCCCGGGAGAGGGTCGATGAATACGCGGCATCGATGCCCTGCCGCTGCAACCGGTCCCCCAGCCGCGCCGCCTGCCACCGCCCATCCTCGGACAGCTCGACCCCGACCGAGCCGGAGAACCGATCCTCAGCCGTGAGCTGTGTCGCGCCGTGGCGGACGAGGTAGATGCGCGTGGGCTGCATGGAGAGCACTCATTGTAGATCGCGCAAACGGGGAGCCGAGTCTTGCAGGGTAAACGTCCGGGTCTAAGCAGACCGCACTCAGTCCGCCCGCGAAGAAACCGACCGGGAGGCCTCGTCGTTTCTCTGTGGGTCGATTGAGAGCGTGCTGCTTAGCGGAGGTGCTCGCGCACCACCTCGGCCACCTCGCGCTTCTTGCCATCGACCTCGTAGTTGAGGCGGCGCATCGTCGCGTCGTCGATCGTGCCACGTAGCGACTCGAGTGCCGCGGCGCAGCGCGGGTCCATGTCCCGCCGGCGCACCACCACCGCGTCGTACGGCGGGAAGTAGCGGCGGTCGTCTTCGAGGATGACCAGGTGCAGCGGCTCGATCAGTCCATCCGTCGAGTTGCCGGCGATGAGGTCGATCTCGCCCGTGGCCAGCGCCTTGTAGGTGAGGCCGAGGTCCATCGTGCGCGGTTGTGTGGCGACGTGGAGTCCGTACTTCTGCTGCAGGCCGCTCCAGCCGTCGGGGCGTTCGGTGAACTCGTAGCCGAAGCCGGGACGGATCTTCTGCGCGACCTTCGCCAGGTCCGAGATCGTCCGCAGTCCATCCTGCTGGGCGCTGCTCTTGCGCACGATCATCGCGAACGTGTTGTTGAAGCCGAGGGGCGGTGACCATTCGAGGCCGGCTTTCGCGTATTCACGGCGGAGGTCCGTGTCCAGAGGCTGCTTGAGGATCGCCGTCAGCGCGGTGCCGGAGTACTCGACGTACGTGTCGATCGCGCCGGAGCGGATGGCCGCGTCGCACACGAACGTCCCGCCCATGTTCAGGCGCCGTTCGACTTTGCATCCCGCGCCTTCGAGCTTCTGCGCCAGCAGCTCGCCGAGGATGACCGACTCAGTGAAATTCTTCGAGCCGACGACGATGGTGTTCTGCTCGGTCTTCCCGCAGGCGAACGCCGCGATGGCGATGATGAGCAGGGCGGCCAGCTGTTGCTGGTTGCTGGTTGCTGGTTGCTGTGGGGCTGCTCGATGCCCGCGCGTTCTGCGAAAAACCGCCAGCAACCAGCAACCAGCAACCAGCAACCGTTTCACGCTTCCCCTCGTTTCCGAGCCAGACCGCGCTCGACCTGTGTGAGCACCACGTCCGCAAAGAGCGCGAGCAGCGCCGCGGGAAGCGCTCCGGAGAGGATCAGGCGCGTGTCGACCATCGCCACACCGCGAAAGATCAGCGTGCCCAGTCCGCCGCCGCCCACCGCCGCGGCGATCGTCGCGACGCCGATGGCTGTCACCGCGGCGATGCGAATCCCGGCGACGATGGCCGGCGTCGCCAGCGGGAGCTCGACCTGCCAGAGCAGTTGCCGATCGGTCATGCCCAGTGCGGTCGCGGCCTCGAGCACGTGCGGGTCGACGCGCTGCAGTCCTACCAGCGTGCTGCGCACGATCGGCAGCAGCGAATAGAGGACCAGCGCGACGATCGCCGGGCGCACGCCGATGCCGCCGATGAACGGCAGCGGGATCAGGAAGCCGAACATGGCCAGCGAGGGGATGGTCTGCACTGCGTCGGTGATGCGCAGCGCGACGCCGCCTGCGCCGCGGCGGCGATGGGCGAACGTGCCGAGGGGAACGCCCGCGGCGATGGCGATGGCCACCGCGATGATGACCATCAGGAGATGTTCGCCCGTGAGACGCAGCAGGTTCATGCCGACGATGCCACGAATCTTCTCACGACCGGATGCTCGTGCTGATCGAGGGCGGTGGGAGTGGTGTCGGCGATGACGCGTCCCGCATCGAACACGATGATCCGCCCGGCGATGCGCAGCGCCTCGCGCACGTCGTGGGTGACGAAGACCAGCGTCGTGTCCCGCGTCGCGGCGATGAGCAGCGACTGCAGTTCGGAGCGAATGATCGGATCGAGCGCCGAGAAGGGCTCGTCGCAGAGAAGGAGCCGCGGCGCGACGATCATCGCCCGCGCGATGGCCACGCGCTGCTGCTCGCCGCCGGAGAGCTGTCGCGGAAAGCGCGCGCCGAATTTCTCCAGCGGCATCTCCAACTGTCCCATCAACTCCTCGGCCTTCGCGCGCGTTTGCGTTTCATCCCATCCGACCAGCCGCGGCACGGTGGCGACGTTGTCGAAGACCGTGCGGTGCGGGAAGAGCGCGGGATGCTGCATCACGTAGCCGACACGGCGGCGCAGCGCGACGAGGTCCTGCGCGTCGAGCGGGGAGCCGTCCACCGCGATCGCTCCTGCTGACGGTTTCACTAATCCGTTGATCAGTTTCAGCGCGGTGGTCTTGCCGGCGCCGCTGCGCCCGAGGTAGGCGACGCGATCGCCGCGGCGGATGGTGAGCGAGACCCGGTCGAGGCGGCCCGTGACGGAGACGTCGCGGTATTCGACGGCGAGATCGCTCACGCGGGCGAGGGTATCAGGGCGCGCCGAATTTCGTCATGGCTCCGGCTCCCGCCCGTCGCGGATGCGCTGGTACTCCTCGCGCTCGAAGTCGTCCTCGAGGAACTTCATGGCGATGGCGTCAGCGGCTTCGGATCGGAAGAGCGCCAGCGTTTGGATCGTCTCGATCTCGTCCGCGAAGCGCGGCAGGACCTGCTCGATGGCGGGCAACGATGCGAGGTCGCGTTGTTCGGCGAGGCCATAGACCGCCAGCGACGCGATCACGTCGTCCTTCGACTCCAGTGCTTTGCGCAGCAGGTCGCGCGAGCGGGCATGGTCGGAGATGGCGATCAAGGCATCCAGCGAGGCCTGCCAATGGTCCTCAGCGGGCTGATTGCGGGAGGCGCACCATTCGAGCCATGCCTGCGAGTATTCGTGGTCCTCGCGTGGAAAGCGCACGCACAGCTCGGCGAGCGCGAGCAGATCGCGCCAGATGCCCGTGTCGTCGAGCGCGGCGCCGATACGGCTACGCTCGTACAGCGAGAGCGTGTGCGTGTAGCGCGAGCGCAAAAGATCGCGAGCCGAGCGGTCGCCGGCGCGTGCGGTCTCGATCAGCGTGCCGTTCAGCTCATAGTCGGAACAGAGCGGATCGTCATATGAGGTCTGAGTCGGAACGTCGTCACGGCAGCGCGTAAAGCTGCACGAGATCGTGAGCGTTTCCACTGGTCCCAGCTCGAGCTTCTGATCGACGACGACGTTTGCGCCGGCGACGGCCACGCGCCGTTTTGCGGACTCGAGTCCGTCGAGCTCGTAGAGAACGTCGTACGTGCCGGCGGGTACGCCGGGGAACGAGTAGTGGCCCTCGACGTTCGTGACGATCGTGCGCCACACGGTGCCGTCGGTGAGCGTGACCGTGGCACCGGGGAGCGCCGCGTCGCCGGCCGTGACGATGCCGCTGACGGTGACCAGCGCGGCGAGCAGAATCCCCATGCGCCCAATCTAGGCGCGCGTGCGCGCTCCGGCGGTGAACAAAAACAAAAACGCCGCCCTGGCAGGCGGCGTTTGGTTGGCTTCGATGGTAGTCCCCAGCGGACTCGAACCGCTGACCTCTACCGTGTCAAGGTAGCGCTCTAACCAGCTGAGCTAGGGGACTGTGTTTCGATCGTTGGTAGGCGCTAGCGGACTCGAACCGCTGACCCCCACCGTGTGAATGACGATCCCGGTCCGAAGATATCCTAGGCCGTCCGTAGTTCGCAAGAACTTACGAGCACCCCGGGACATTCCCGGATGTCCTAGGATGGCCGTAGGCGGACCCTGCGAACACTCCGCGAACAGTTTGGCGATCACGAGGTGTCCAAGACGGGACGGGCGTGCGGCGCTCCTACGAGATGAGCCTGATTTGGTCGCGCTGCGCGTTTTTCGGTTCAAGCTGCGCCACCAGCGTGTCGAGTTCAACGCTATTTGCTCGTCCTACCAGATCGCGCGCTTCGTGGACGGCCTCAAGCGCCGTAGGTAGTTCTGTATTCAACTCTTCGCGGGCCTTGAACACAGCTGCGACGGCTCGAGCTGAGGTCAGGCCATGCCGACCGAACAACTCGATCGCCTGGTCGTACAAGCGCTGACCTTGTTGGATGTTTCCACTACGAAATGCAAGGAGTCCACTGGTCGCGAGCCAGACGCCATAGCGGCTGGGGCTAGAGGTTTCCGGCGGCAATCCGCCAAAAACATCGGTTGCCTCAGCCACGCGGTTCAGGCTCGCGAGTGAGAATGCCAGGTTGTTTCGGACGAGCCAGTCGTCAGGATTCGCGATCCGTGCTTCCTTCAGGAGTGCCACGGCCTTTTCGTGTTGTGCGAGGACGACTGCGGAGATGTATGACGCGAAAGCGGCGGCGCCGACGGAGAACCGCTGATCGTTGAACCATTGCTCGCTCTCGCGCAGCGCATCATTCCACTCCTGCTGTTGAAAGTGCAGGCGGGCTCGTGCTTCGAATGAGAGCGGTACGTCAACGTTTGCTAAATCGATGCTAGTGGTTACACCAGCCGCTCGGGCCGCCCACGCAGCTTGCGCGAGGACATTGTCGTTTGGATCGCGCATTGCGAGTTCGAACAATTTCTTCGCCTTTCGCCGATTCCCGTGTTCGGCTTCCAACGTCCCGAGTGACGATGCCACCTCGGTGAGATCATGTGGCCTAAACGTGCCAGAGGAGGCGAGCGCGATGGCAGCTTTCGTGAGCTTCGGGCTCTGGCCCAGGAGGCCGGCAACTCCAATTTCTGCTGCCACAAGCCACGGGTCGTGTGCCGTACGACGTGCATTCCGTAGAATTGACCACGCTTCTGCCGGGTCTTTCACGTGGACCAGGAGACGTGTTGCCGATCGCAGTACGTACCGGTTGTCGGGCGCAAGCGTTAGCGCCATTCTCATCGTCGCTCGTGCCTTCTCCAACTGGCCGGCGAGAGTGTAGAGCTGCGATAGCTCGACCCATTTCATGGCGTTTCGCAAGTCAGCCCAAAGCGCTTTCCGGGTTTGGTGCACGCGGTGGTAGAGCTCCGCTTGCGTAACGAGTGCCGTATTGGCATCTGCTGGTGACCCTGGGCCGTTCAGCACGTGTTCCGCCGCTCGACGCGCTACGCCACTCGCGCCAGAATCGGGATGTAGGATTGCCGCCGCAGCTTCGTGAATCTTCGGATCGTCGAATGGCTCGGAGAGCAGCGCTGTTCCGATGATGTCCGTCGCGACGAACAGGGAGGGCGCTGTGTTCCAGTCGTTAAGCTTCTCTCGCAGCGCCTCCGACGACACGTGACGTGTTTGCGGCGTGAGCGATCCGAGCTCGCCGAGGCTCGCGGTCGTAGCGGCATCACGCCATCGAGGAATGATGCGACGGATGCTGGTGTCGAAGAGGGGGTTCATGGGCGCTTGAATAGGCCCATCTCGGCCTTGCCGGCTAGCACGTCAAGGCGAGAGATGAACCGCTCCATCGAGAACTGCGTTGCGCGATTCTGTCGGTTGAGCGGATGTCCTCGCAGCGTGGGGTCCGGCTCGCACAAATATCGTACGAGGTTCGTCAGCTCAGTTGAGTCAGCGCCGAGGAAATACGAAGCGACTCCGTCAAAGTCGTCGCAGACCTGGTTGAACGCGTCACGCACGTAAGGCAAGACAGCCGCGTACGAATCGCCCCAGTTTTGGGGGTAGTGGGAAGGATCGAGTGCCAGTCCAATCGCGGGCGTGATGGCGATCTGCGTGAAGAAAAAATGGATGAGACTGCCGAACAGGTATAGGTCGCCGCCGAGGCGGGCTTGCCTCCAGTCGGGATCGGTGTGTCCGTAGCATACCTCGACGGGCGTGTAGTGTGGATCACCGGCAAAAGGTTCGCCGTCGTGCGGCGCCGCCACACCCAATTGCGAGGCGCGCCCAAGATCCGCGACTTTCGAGGTGCTACCGAACAGAAGGACATTCGAGGGCTTGAGGTCCTGATGTGCGATGTGTTGCGCGTGGAGTTGCCACACGGCGGTCGCCACGTGATGGAGAGATCGAAGACGCCACGCCGCATCGAATTGGTTCGCTGCAGCTAGTTGCGCACGGGCATCGCTGTCCGCCCGCTCAAAGATCAGATAGCTCACACGCGAGAGCAAGCCGCCGCCCGGGACATCGACGACGCCGTCCGTTATCGCCATCGCGACTCTGCTCATGCGCTTCGCACGGCAGACGTTCAAGAGATTTCGTTCATACTCAAACCCGTCGACAAGGGGCTTCAGCGCCGCCGGCGGATCGGGCGACTGAAGCGCGCGTGAGAAATCCAATGCCTTCAAGAACCCACGCGTCCCGTCAGGTCGCTCCACGAAGTACCCGACAGAGAACATGCCGCCGGTCGCTGCTGGAGGAGGTTGCAATTGCTCGACGACACGCCAGCCGTCAGTCAGCGTCAGGCCAAGAAGCTGATGAGCAGGGAAAATAGTTGAACTCACCGAAGTCCTTTCTAAACGCCGCCGAAACGTCTTCCTGTTCCCTTCCGCGGTAGACGACCCGAGGGCTCGCCAGTATCCTGATTCCGAGGACGTCCCAGCTTGCTCAAGGGCTATTCTTCGGAGGAGATCGACGGCCGTTCAAGCTCTCGGGCGTGTGAGATTCCGTTGCTGATGCGGCACCTCGCGACACGTGCGGACTACCATGATGGACGCAGTTAGCGTAAGATGCGTACACGAAAAGCTAACACAGCTATCGCTTATGGACAAGACGCTCGGACAGCACATCAGAGAACTTCGCATTCAACGGAAGTTGTCGTTGCGTGACCTCGCGCAGAAGGTCGATATCACGCCTCCGTTTCTAAGCGACATTGAACTCGGACGTCGAAACCCGAGCGAAGAAAAACTTCACCTCATCGCGAAGCACCTGAAGACGACGTACGAAGACCTCAGCCAATACGATCAGCGGCCGGTCATCGAAACCATCAAGGCGCGAACGACCAGCGATCCTCGGTACGGACGAATGCTTCGTGAAGTTGTCGAGCGGTTTAGCACCGACGAATTGGAACAAATCCTTAAGAAACGATCGTGAAGATCCGGCCCGCGACAAGCGGTCCATACCGTGACCGCATCTACTACTCGAACGAAGACATCGAGCGGATCACCGAAGATGAGCTCCGCGAGTACGAGCTGCTTCCGACACAGCCAGGACCGATCAACATCGATCTCTACGTCGAGCAGCGATTCGTTACACCGCGCTACGTCGATCTCGCCCCCACGCTCCTCGGGTACACCGAATTTGGCCCGAACGGCCCGGTCGACATCGTCATCAACCAGGAACTCGCAAGCGACCAAACGGCTGTTGCCAAACGTCGCGTCCGCACCACCATTGCGCATGAAGGAGGACACGCGATCCTCCACGCGGTGCTCCACATCGATACGGGTCAGACGAACCTTCTTCGAGCCGTGCCCGATCAGCCGCGAATCATGTGCAAAGAAGAAGATCTCAAGCGAGGACCGTATGACGGCAGCTGGTGGGAATACCAAGCAAATCTCGCCATGAGTTGCTTCCTCCTGCCGAGGGCGCTGACTTTCGCAGCGCTTGAACCATACCTGACACGATCCACGCTCGGCGGGCGAAGCCTCGACCCCCACAACGTGCGCCGCGCCGCCCGCGCCCTCAGTCACATCTTCGACGTAAATCCAATCGTCGCGCACATCAGAATCGAGCAACTCTTTAGCAGTAAATCTGCGTAACTCTGGCTCGGCCTCTCGGCTCTTGACAGCGTAAGCAGGAGAAGCTTACACTGCCATTCGCCGCCTGAGAAAGGCGGACTTCATTTTCGAGGAAGGAGCATATGGGCAAGAGAGTTCACGTCGTCCCTCATCCAGATGGCTGGGCGGTCAGGAGAGAAGGAAACGACCGTGCCACCAGCGTGCATGATACGCAGAAGCAGGCGCAGGACGCGGCCATCCCGATCGCCAAACGCGATCACACCGAAGTCGTGACACACGGTCGCGATGGCAAGATCAGAGACAGCGATAGCTACGGCAACGACCCGAACCCACCGACGGACAAAAAACACTAAAGGAGAACATCATGGCTGAGCAGAACGAGAAGGATCTTCCCAAGCCGCCGAAGCAGGACGACAAAGATAAGGATAAGAAAGACAAGAAGGACAAGCCGGAGAAGCACATCAGCGCATGAGCGCCTGGTTTGAGCGTGATCCGGCCCGCCTCGATCGCGAAGTAGCCGCCTGGCGCGAACACGGGTTCACGCTGAATCAGGACGCCTTCCGCGATGGCTTCGTTCGTTTCGTCGGGGCCGTCACGTACGACCACCTGTCGTATGGCGTGCGCGTCGACTATCCCCAGGGATTCCCCTACCAGCGACCGGAGGTCTTCCTCCCGGACGTGACGCCCACGTCGGAAGACAGGCATCGCACCCTCGTCGATGGCCTCTTGTGCCTTCGCGGATACCTTCCCGATGAATGGGATAGTGAAGATCTTGGCGTTGATCTTCTCCCTGATCTGGATACCTGGCTCCACGGACACTTCACCGGCGAGTGGGAGAACGAGCATCGCGCGGCCGACCTGAGTTTCCTGCCGCGCATCGGATTCCGGAGCATCCTGGTTGGCCCGGAGTTTCAGCGTCGTCTTGATACACCGCATGGCCGCCTCCCTGCGTTTGAGTACGTCCACGGCAACAACCATGTCATCCACGTCACCACCAGCCGCCCAGTATTCGAGGGCGCGCTACAGCGATCTGATGACTCGATCGCGTACGTGCGACTCCAGCAGGCGCCACTCGCACTCGGTCGTCTGTTCAGGCAGTCGGAAACGGGCGGCCTCGCGCCAGCCGATGTACTGACAACACTCGATCACGAGCTTGCCGGTACTCGCGCGACATTAGAAGGCTATCTTCGTGTCCATCGGCGCTGGCGCGAAGGAACAATTGTCTGTCTTCAATTTCCACTGCCAGGCGAAGACGAGCCGCGATGGGTCTGGGAAGCGCTCGTGCTGCATCCACAGCGCGGTTTGCTGCCCGTGCAGGTGAACTACGGCAGTGATTTGTTTAACCGCGTCCGCAACGAACTCGATACTGCAACACTTAAAGACGCGCGAGCGCTCATCCTCGGCCAGGGATCAATCGGCGCACCCGTTGCTATCGACCTGGCCAGAGCTGGCGTCGGGAATCTAACCCTGCTCGACGTGGACTTCATTGCGATCGGCAACCTGACCCGCCATCCCGCAAGCATCCGCCATCTCGGCATGCCTAAGACGCTGGCAGTACGCGACCTGATTCTCGAACGCATCCCGGGTGCGAGCATCACGCCAGGCATCAATGGCAATCCGATTACGAACCTCTACCATCACTACGACGAACTTCGCACCCTCGCTGCAGACCACGACGTCGTCGCGGTCTGCGTCGGCAACGACAACCTCCACCAGTACCTCAACGAAATCCTCCTGCAGGAGCACGCCCGTGCGGTCTACGCATGGGTTTACGTCGATGCAGCAGCCGGTCGCGTCGTGCGCGTCCTTCCCGATTCCACGGGATGCATGCGCTGCCTCAATCTCTGGATCGCAGAGAACCCCGAGCGCTACGGGATCACGCCCCGGATTCCTAAAGACATCAACAAGCTCCCACTCGACTACGGCTGCAACACGCCGGCAGTGCCCGGCTCAGGATTTGATACGACACGCATTGCGCTGGCACAGACACGCATGGTGCTCCAGCTTCTCCTTGGTGACCAGGCAGCCTATCCCTACGATGATGCGGACCACCGCCTGCTCATCAATCGACCGCTCACCGCCATCCCTGGCTCGGACTTCGAGACCTCTGGATCGTGGAAGCTCGAACCACACCCCGAATGCAAAGTCGGCCACTCCGCGATGAAAATAGAACGGATGTTCGTACAGCAATTCCTCGCCCGGTGATCTATCTCTGCATCAGCGCATTCACAGCGATACGCGCCGAAGCTCAGCACTCGCGACGACTTGAGACAGGCGGCGTCTTGTTCGGCTACGAGACCGCTGCGGGAGTCGTGATTGCTCGCGCCACGGGACCAGGACCACGTGCCGTCCACCGACGACATCGCGTCGAACTCGACCTCGACTACATCCGTCGCGCAGCGACGGCCGCGAACGATGACAGTCTCCAGTACCAGGGAAGCTGGCACAGACATCTTTCCTTGAAGAACCTCTGGCCGAGCTTCACGGATCGCCGACTGATGCGGCGAGCCACACGCAGCAACAACTATCACCTTTCCACCAGTGTGATGATCATCACGAACGAATGCCCTGCGGCCATCGGCGACGTCCGCGCCTACACGTGCAGCCGCGACGACAGGACAGTTCGTGAAGCGGCCGTCGTCCTCGCTGCCGATCCCAGCTGATGCTTCGGCCGTGCTCAATTGCTGCCATCTGCGCTGGCGAAACTTCAACAGCGTAAGTCGTTGTACAGCAAGGACTCGCTTCGTAGTAGTGCCGCGACCGACGCGAATCCCGACCGCTCGTTGATGGTAGGAGCGCTCGGCATCGGATGGCACGATCTGCGACAGCAGAAGTCATCTCCGAAGCTGGAGATCTTCCTCAAAGCATCTCCTAAAGTCCGCGCACAGAAGAGCGACTGTTCGTTCGAGACGAGCGCTCTTCCCATGACGCATCGAACCCAGCCCGGACCCGGTGAACACTTGCGCGAACACCTTCCGCAGAAGGAGGGCAGAAAAAGAGCCGCCCCGGTCGTGCTAACCAGAGCGGCGTCAGGAATTACATTGGTAGGCGCTAGCGGACTCGAACCGCTGACCCCCACCGTGTGAAGGTGATGCTCTACCAACTGAGCTAAGCGCCTACGATCGAAAATCTCTCAACGAACACGCCATGGATGCTATTCCGCGGCGGGGCGCTGAAGATAGCCCACCACGCGGGGCGCGTCAACCGACCCCAGTTGTCGGTCGTGCACGCGCCGCAGCCCGAGCTGCGCGGCGATGGCGCCGAGGGCGGCCAGGGCCATGTCCTTCTGGGTGTCCCAGATGTCGCCCTGCGTGCCGAGGAACGAGTCACCTTTCGAGCCGGAGAGCTCGGCGACCACCCACTCCAGCAGCTCGTACGCGGCGCTGATGGCCAGGCAGAACGCGAGGACGATCGAGAACAGCCACCCGCGCCCGCGCACGACGTCCCTGCGAATCAGGATCTCGCGGGCCACGATCGCGGGAACGAATCCCTGCGCGAAGTGGCCGATGCGGTCGTAGTGATTGCGCGCGAACCCGAACGTGTCGCGCATCCAGAATCCGAACGGCACCAGCGCGTACGTGTAGTGCCCGCCCACGACGAGGATGATCGCGTGGATGAAGAGCAGGATGTAGAGCAGCGGCGTGAGCGGAAAGCGCCGCCGCGTGGCGATGAGCAGCACCGCGCCGATGACCGCGGGAAACACTTCCAGCACCCAGGTGAAGTAGTCGTGGGGGCGGATGGCGGACCAGGTCAGGGCCAGCGCGAAGAGGACGAGGAGCGAGGAACGGAGTCGCAAAGTCTCAGAGTCTCAGAGTCTCAAAGATACGCGTTCAGGCGACTCTTTGCGACTTTGAGACTTTGCGACTCGGTAGGGGGCTACTTCTTCTTCGAGGACTTCTTCGAAGAGCTGCTGCTCTTCTTCGACGCGCTCGAAGACTTCTTCGATGACGATGCTTTCTTCGAAGAAGACGCCGCCTTCTTCGACGATCCGCCCTTCTTCGAAGCGGACGAGCCGCTCTTCTTCGACGACGACGCCTTCTTCGACGGCACCTTGGCGCCTTCGCGGCGCGCTTCCGACAGACCGATGGCGATGGCCTGCTTGCGGCTCGTCACCTTCTTGCCCGAGCCGCCGCTCTTCAGCGTGCCGCGTTTGCGCTCGTGCATCACCTGCTCCACTTTGTCGGACGCTTTCTTCCCGTACTTGCTTGCCATTCAAAATCCTCCTGCACAAGAAAATGTGCAAGCGGCGAGCCCGTCGCTCAGCGAATGACGATCGACATCGGCGCGAGCACGCGCGCGCCGCGACGCTTCACGCGCACGTCGAGCGAGTGCGTGTCGCGATCGAGTGACTCCGCCGCACGCAGCGTCAGCTCGTAGTGGCCGCCGAGCGTGCGTTGCAGCCGCTCGACCGCGATGCCGGGAAAGAGATGCGTCTTCGCGTAGAAGCCGCCCGTCTCCTCGGCCGCGGTCTGCAGTCCGATCTCGAGGTCGTGATAGTCGGCGACCGTCGTGTCGAGCGCGAAGATGCTCACCCGCGCCGCATCGAGCGCGTAGCGCGCGGGCTTCCAGTCGCGTTTCATGCGCACGCCGCCCGGAGAGCGCTCGCCGAGTCCCCATCCCATCAGCACGAGCGACTTCGGTCCGGGCACGTGTCGCAGCGCGTGCGCGACGAGCAGCAGCGCCTTCTCCGAATGCGCGGCGCGGCGCATCGCATCGCGATCGAGATGCTTCGCCAGCGACGGCTCCGCGACGACGGGCGGAGGCGGCGGATGATCCAGCGCGATCGTGCCGGCCAACGCGTCGATGACCTGCTTCTTGTCGCTGGTGAGATCGAGCCGGAACTTCAGATGCGAGTCGAACGAGAACACCGCGAGGCGATCGTCCGGACCGAACGTCCCGACCATCTCCTCGGCATAGCGCAGGAAGTTCATCTGCCCGTGCAGCCGCGACGGCTCGCGCGCAAAGTCGGTCTGGACGAAGAGGATGATCGTGCGGCCTGTTGTCGGTTGTCGGCCTGCCCTGAGCGCAGTCGAAGGGTCGGTTGTCTGCGGCTCAGCGCCTGAGCCCTCAGACAACTGAGAACTGACAACATCCCGCACGAACTCTGCGCTCTCCACGACCGCCCGCTTCCCGCCGATGCGAACGACAAAGTCCGCGGGCGTCAAACCCTCGACCGGCTCCCCGTAGTCATTCGTTACTCTCACATCGACGAGAACGCGCTCGACGTTGATCGTCTCCTGCACCTGCGTCGAGAGAGCGGCGGCGAGAACGAAGGCCAGCATCGGATTCCGAGAATACAATCCGCGATATGCGTCTGAAAGCCCTGTTCCTGATTGTTGTCGCTTCGTTTCCAGCGGCCGCGGCCGAGTTCGACTTCGGCCGGACCATGCGCGTCGACTACTTTCACACCTCCACGCCCAGGGGCGACGAGATCGTCGCGCTGCACGGCGTCGTCAACGACGGCCCGTGGCCGGGGTCGCGCACCCGCCTGGTCGACACCTCCAACCTCGGCAAGTACTACTACGAGGTCATCGATCGCGACACGAATCAGGTCGCGTTCTCGAAAGGCTTCGCCTCGGTATACGGCGAATGGGAGACGACGCCCGAGGCGAAGCAGCGGCCGGCGACGTTCCACGAGTCGCTGCGCTTCCCGTGGCCGAAGAAGCCCGTGCAGGTCACGCTGAAGAAGCGCGACTCCGAGAACGCCTTTCAGCAGATCTGGTCCGTCGTCGTCGATCCCGAGTCGCGTTTCGTGAATCCCGCGCCCGTGCGCGCGGCCGGCAAGGTCTGGTCGTACCTCGAGAGCGGCCCGGCGTCGCAGAAAGTCGACCTGCTCATCATCGGCGAGGGCTACACCGAGGCGGAGATGCCGAAGCTGCGCAAGGACGTGGAGCGCCTGGCGTCGAAGCTCTTCGCCACCGAGCCGTTCAAGTCGCGCAAGAGTGATTTCAACGTGCGCGTGCTCGAGCTGCCGTCGACGAAGAGCGGCGTGCATCGGCCGCGCACCCGCGACGACCGCCGCACGGTCACCGGCGTCGAGTACAACATCTTCGATTCCGAGCGTTACATCCTCACCCTCGACAACAAGGCCCTGCGCGACGCCGCGGCCGCCGCTCCGTACGACTTCATCGAGATCCTCGTGAACGAGAAGCAGTACGGCGGCGGCGGGATCTTCAACGACCAGGCGACGTCGTCGGTCGACAGCGCGTTCGCCGAATACGTCTTCGTCCACGAGTTCGGCCATCACTTCGCCGGCCTCGGCGACGAGTACTACACGTCGCCGGTCGCGTACACGACCGGCGTGACGACCGACTTCCCGGAGCCGTGGGAGCCAAACATCACCGCCAACGGCTCGCGTCCGAAGTGGATGGAGATGGTCTCGCCGGGCACGCCGCTCCCGACGCCATGGAGCAAGGAAGCGTTCGAGAAGCAGCAGCGCGAGTATCAGGCCGAGCGCGCGAAGCTCCGCAACGCCAACGTGCCGGAGTCGGAGATGGACGCGCTGTTCCGCCGCGAGCAGGCCATCGAGACGAAGATGCTGGCCGATGAAAAGTACGCGAACAAAGTGGGCGCGTTCGAAGGGGCGTCGTACGAGTCCAAGGGCCTGTATCGGCCGGAAGTGGACTGCATCATGTTCACGCGCAACGAGGTCGGGTTCTGCGATGTCTGCGCCCGCGCCATCAACCGCACGATCGACATGCACACGAAATAAATGCCGCTGACGTTCGTGGCCGGCAGCGCGCGCGACGTGTTCGGCGCAGACCTCGGGTGGGCGATCGACGACGCCTTGTCGACGCCCTCCGCCGAGGAGGCCTATCGCTCCGATCCCGTCGACGCCGCGGGCTGGCGCGCGCTGCAGGGCGCGGTGCTGCGCAAGCTCGATGTCGCGCCGCAGCTCACGACGGTCGACGCCTATCAGTCCGTGTACCTGCCGGGGGCTTCGGGCGTGCACCACATCGCCGTGGCGAACCTCGCCGATCCGCTGCAGGTCGGTTCGCTGGACGAGCTTCTCGCCGAGCTGTCGCGATTCGCCGCCGCGTCATCGCTCCCGGTCGACGACGTGGAGCTGATGTCGCTATCGGCGCACCTCCTCGAGAGCGACGAGATCAATCTCGAGGCTGAGACCTACGTGCAGTTGATGCTGTCCGCGAAGCAGGCCAGATCGCACGGCGTGGCGTTGTGGGTGGTGGCGTGACCACAGTCCCCTCTCCCCGCATGCGGGGAGAGGGCTAGGGTGAGGGGTCGTCCTCGCAGCGGGCCGTGGCCCCTCACCCCGACCCTCTCCCCACTGCGCGGGGAGAGGGGGCTGTTGTGCCGCGCCGCAACGCACAAGTCTCTGACGCCTCGAACGGTGGCGGTAAGCTGCGGCCGTGAAATTCAGTTGGGATCCGAGGAAGGCCGCGGCGAACCTCGGGAAACATGGCGTCTCGTTCGAAGAAGCGCTGACCGTGTTTCGAGATCCGCTCGCACACATCCACGATGACCCCGATCACTCGATCGGCGAATGGCGTGAGATCATTATCGGAACGTCGGCCGCCGGCCGGCTGATCTTGATCTCGTTCACGGAACGCGGTGAGACGATCCGGGTGATCAATGCACGCGAACCGGATCGTGCAGAACGTTACGACTATGAAGAAAATATCTAAGAAGCCGACGACGGCGCCAGGCAAACGAGGCGTAACTCGGCGTGCGGCCGAGAATGACCAAATGCGCTCGCACTACGACTTCGATTACTCGAAGGCGCGCCCAAATCGTTTCGCGAAGCAATTCTCCTCAGACTCTGTGGCCGTAGTTCTTGATCCTGACGTGGCCGGGGTGTTCCAGTCGTCCGAGGCGGTCAACGCGTTCCTGCGGTCGGCGATTGCCGCGATGCCTCCGGCCGAATCGAGCCGCAAGAAGCGTTCAGCGTAGATCCGTACGAGCGGGCGATCTCCAACTACACTTGTCGCGCCGGCGGCAACAGACTCTTGTTGATCGCGATCGCCGCGATTGCGCCGTCGGCGGCGGCGGTGATTGCGAGTTGCGCGCCTTCCGTGAGATCGCCCACCGCCCACACGCCCTCCACGCTCGTTTTGCGGTGCTCGTCCACGATCACGTTGGGGGCGTCGTCCGAGACGCGGCAGCCGAGGGACTCGGCGAGGGTGCAGGAGCGCTCGACGTCGATCGTGAAGAAGAGGCGCTGCACGGAGACGCGCTCGCCCGTTTCGAGAACGGCCGCGGACAGCGGTGAGCCGTCCAGCGCGACGACGCGTTCGTCCTTGATGTCGATCGTCTCCGCGAGCAGCTTGCTGTGCTCTTCCTCGTCCCACTCGCGAGCGTGCCCGTGCGTGAAGACCACGACGTCGTCCGTCCACTGCAGGAGCTTCAGGGCCAGACCCACGACTTTCTTGCCCCAGCCGATGACACCGATGCGCTGGTCGCTGCATTCGAAGCCGTCGCAGTCCGGGCAGTGGTGCACGGTCTTGCCATAGTGCGACTCGATCTCCGGGATGTCGGGCAGCGTGTCGCGCACGCCGTAGGCGAGCACGATGCGCCGCGCGCAATGGGTCCCGTCCTCCGTCGTCACCTCGAACGTGTCGCCCACCGGCTCGATCTTCGTCACGCGTTCCGACCGGAACTCCGCGCCGCTCGCCACCGCTTCTGCGCGTCCGCGCTCGAGCAGCTCCGCGGGCGCGATGCTGTGTTGGCCGAGGAAGCCGTGGATGCCGGTGGTGGCGTAGTTGCGGGGGCGGCCGCTGTCGATGACGAGGACGGGCCGGCGGTAGCGGGCCAGGAAGATCGCGCAGGTGAGGCCCGCGGGACCGCCTCCGATGATGATCGCGTCGTAGGTCACTTCAGTGCAGATGCCGGTGCGGCACTCTGCAAGCTACCTTCCACGCGGATCGAGACGTTGCTCGCGGAGAAGGCGTTCTCCGCGCCGTCCTTGCGCACCCACACCACCACCGTGTACAGGCCAGGGCCGTCCTGAAAGGGGACGGTAAAGTGGAACGAGCCGTCGCCACGAATGGTGAAGGCCTCGCGGCGGGCGAGGGAGATGCCCTGGATGCGATCGCGGGCCGCGTATTCGCGGCGCTTGTCCGGCAGCGAGTACGCGGAGATTGCGCTGGCCGTCGTCGCGGCGATGGGCGTGGGCAGCGGCTCGTGATGCACGGTGATGCCTTCGACGGTCACGCCGCGCGCGGGCAGGCCGGCGAGAGCCACGGTCTGGTCGATGCGCGCATTGCGCGGCAGCTCACGGGTCCAGTCGACGTAGCGGCGCACGAACTCCTGCACGATGCGGAACTCGCCGCCCTCCCAGGCCAGGCCGATGCCGACGTGCGTCGCGTACGGATCGAGCATGGTCCGCTTGTGGCCGTCGTTCGGCGCCATCTCGGCCATCATCGCGTCCTGGGAGCGGCGGACCATCTCGTACAGCGCGCGCTCGTTGAACTTGTAGTCGGCCGACCAGGCCGCGGCGTTCTCGCTGATGGCGTCGTTGCCGCCGGCGAACGAGTAGCGCGCGTACGGCGGCACGCCGTCGGTCGTGTAGTGGCCGGTGGTGTTGTTGCGGATCTGCGTGCGGCAGTATTCGTCGCCGATCTCCGACGCCTGCGGATCGAGCTGCACGGGCGGCAGCTTGTAGAGCGCACGGTCCCGGTTGATGAGCCGCAGCACGTGCTCGCGCAGCGTCGCGCGGGTGGTGTCGATGTCGCTGTGCGCGAGCGGAGTCGCGAACAGGATCACGGCAATGGCGATGGCGGTGCGTTTCATCGGGTCGGCAATTCGATCACAACCCTCAGACCGGGGTGTACATTCTCGGCGCGGATGACGCCGCCATGCTCCTCGATGGCCTTGCGGGCGATGGCCAGGCCGAGGCCGGTACCGGTGCTCTTCGTCGAAAAGTAGGGATCGAAGATGCGCGGCAGCAGCTCCGGCGCGACGCCCGGACCGTTGTCCTCGACGCCGATGACGACCTTCGAGTCGACGCCGTGGCTGGCCAGGCGCACGCGGCCGGAGGGTGCGGCCTGGAACGCGTTCTCGATGAGGTTCGACACCGCGCCGCGCAGCAGGCGCTCGTCGCCGTGGAACGTGTGCGGCGTCGACGGCGCGATGTCGGCCTCGAACTCGATCCCCCGCTCGTGGCTCTTCTCGTATCCCTCGGCGAGGTCGGCCAGGAGCTTCCGCAGATCGAGCGGTTTTCGCTGCACCTGCCGCAGCGACGCGTAGTCGCTGAACTCTTTCGACGTCTCCCGCAGCGTGACCACCTGGCGGAGGATGTTCTCGACCGCGCTCTCCACGACCTGCGGCAGATTCGGATCGTTCCGCTCGGCGACGGCGCGCAGATGCTCGGCGGTGAGCTGGATGGGCGTGAGCGGATTCTTGATCTCGTGCGCGACCTGCCTGGCCATCTCCCCCCACGCCTCCAGCCGGTTGCTCCTCAGGATCTCCGTCACATCCTCGGCGATCAGCATCTGCTCGTCCGTGTCGGGCAGCGGGACGATGGAGACGCGCAACGTGCGCTCGTTGCCGTCGATCGTGACCGCGACCTCCCGTGAGTCGATCCGGCCGGGACGATGCTCGGCGAGAAACTCGCGAATCCCTTCGAATCGAAGTGGGGGGGGGGGGGGGGGGGGGGGGGGGGG
>DATLOL010000158.1:0-19153 GCA_035536275.1 Thermoanaerobaculia bacterium | reverse complement strand
TCCCCTCGCTCTCCAACTCTCACTCGCCGTTTAGGACAGCACCGGGGGTGTTGTTCTCCTCCAACCACTTCAACCCTCGCAACTTCCTGATTCTTCGACGTCCCCACTCCGCGTCATAATCTGTTTTGGACAGCAGTGATGTGAAGCACAAGATGCAGCAAGACACCTATATACAGCGGGCGCGAATGTTTGGTTCGCGCGGAAACTACTTGCAGCTCTTCGAGCTGACAATACCGGACCAGCTCTATGCCGATTGGCATAAATGCTTTGTATTTCACCGACTCGCCCTAACTGCGATCCAGCGGAATATGGGGTCGCCGGTTTGGTTGACCGATCAACGTATAGCGGCCGTCGCGACGTCCAGTATCGATCGATCAACGGTTGACGTAAATCGGGGCGAGATGGGTTTTCATCTGTTTGAGTTCGACCACCGCTACGACGAAATCGTAGCAAGTGAACTCGATGTGGTGCATAAGCTGGAAGCACTTGCCACCGCCTTGGGAAATAGCGTCTTCCCGGCTTATCTGAGGGAATTCATGCTGCGTACATCCCCCGACCCCGCGCGGTTCATCGCGCTACACGGATCGTCATCGATCGCAGGATACGGCGATAACGGAGTCGACAAGGTCAAAATTGAGCGGCGTAAGGGTTTTATCGGTACAAATCAGTTAGAAAAGGCGCGTTATCCCGATGCCGTTCATCATCTTAAAGTTTTCCACAACGATCGCGGCAAGGCTCGACTTTTCTATAAATACGAAGGATCAATTCAATTTGTAAAGAATACGCGCCGATGATTGCCGACACGGATCGTTACCATGGAGCCGTTCTTAAGCAGATACTCGTCTGCGCGGGCAAGTCTCTTTCAATGGGGATTGCCGACGTAGCGGGTAGAGTTGACACATTCCACGTAGGCCAAGCTGCTTTTCAGGTCAAACATTCATCGAAGCGATTGAGCCCGTGGCAGTTTACCTTTCTTCCCGATCATGTGAACGAGCTGGTGTTGCTCGGGCAGACGTTCGCGCCCGTTTGGTCGTTCTTTGTCTGCGGGCATGACGGAATTGTGGGGTTGGCATTGGAGGAGCTTCTGAGTGCGTGCGGCGGCTACATCGCGCAGCCAACCGCCCTTCGGGTTAGCCGCGCACGCCATGAAATGTATCGAATAGCAATAGGTGGTATTGAATTGAGTCGTCCAAAGCCGCGCGGCGTTGAGCCATTTCTAGCTGCGTTATCGAGAGTCGATGGGCTCAACGGCCAATGAGGAACGTTCGAATTAGCGATGTGTTGGGCCGGCAGACCGTGCACCCGTTTCCGGCGCGAATGGCTCCGACCATCGTCACGGACGCACTCGCGGCTTTGAATGCTTCGTCGGTCGTTCTTGATCCGATGTCGGGGTCTGGTACGGTGCTGGCCATTGCTCAGTCACGAGGTCACCGCGCGATCGGGATGGACGTGGATCCGCTCGCGGTCCTCATTGCGAAGGTGTGGGGTACGCCGTTGCGGCACAGCGTCGTGTTTTCTGAAGCGACCACGGTTCTGCAACAAGCACGTGAGTGGTTTGCGGTGCTCCCGCAGAGCCAAGCATATCCTGTCGGAGCCGATGAGGAGACTCGCGCATTTTTGCGATACTGGTTTGACGGATATTCGCGACGGCAGCTCGCGGCACTCGTATGCGCTCTGAATTGCCTTCCGAACAGTCCTGTAAAGAATGCACTCTGGTGTGCTGTCTCTCGGATGATCATTACAAAACAGGCTGGCGTTTCATTAGCGCGCGATCTGTCGCATAGCCGCCCACATCGCGCGTACGATGTCGCTCCCAAAAAGCCGTTTAAGCTGTTTCCCGAGGCTGTTCGGCGGACGCTTGAAGGAATACTTGAAGAAGATATGGCTAGTGATACGCCACGCATGTCCGTAAGACGTGGAGATGCTCGACGAATGTCGCTGGCCGAAGACTCGGTAGACTTAGTATTTACCTCGCCACCGTACCTGAATGCGATCGACTACCTGCGCTGCAGTAAGTTTGCGCTGGTGTGGATGGGCTTTCGAATTTCGGAGCTCAGGCAGATACGATCCGATAGTATCGGCGCGGAGGTTGGCGTAGCTGACACTGCAGAACTCAGAGTGATTCAAGACCTCGGGATCGGGGCATTGTTATCTCCTCGAACCCAAGCCGTATTGCGTCGGTATATTTCTGACATGCGACAAGTGATGAGCGAGGTCGCGCGCGTTCTGAGGCCCGGCGCGAAGGCTATTTATGTTGTTGGCGAGAACACGATTCGCGGTACGTACGTCCCGACCGGTGAAATTGTCACTCAAGTTGCTCGTGAGTGCGGGCTTAGGCTACATGAGAAGCATTTCAGAATGCTTCCCAGCAACCGGCGATATCTGCCGCCACCCGGGGACAGTAGCAATCGCAACGCCTTGGACGCTCGTATGAGGCGAGAGGTAGTGATCACATTTGGAAAGACCGAGTCGCCCTCACCGACAGTGGACGCCAGCGACGATTCTTGCCACCTCCTGCCGGTGTAATCGAGTGGCGCTGTGGGTGCGGCGCGTATCGCCGCGCCCGAGGTAAACTGCGAGGGGGAGGACTCAAGTGCCGGTCAGGTTGTCGTGGGATATGAATCCGTCGCGGTGGTGGCCCACTTGATTCGCACCACACCCGTGCCGCAGCGCACGCGCGTGATCGGGAAGCTCGACACGATTCGCCACAGCGACCGGATGTTCACGCTCCGGATGAACGATGGCCAAGCGGTCAAGGGAATCGCCGAGGGCGTCACGACCGAACAGCTCGCGGATCTGTTCGGACGTCAGGTCGTCGTGACGGGAGTGGCCGTCTTCCGGTCCTCAGGCGCTGTGCTGCGCATCGAGGCCGATGCCATCGAACCCGCCGGCGCGGACGCCGCGGTCTGGGCGCGAATTCCAACGCCTCTCTTTCGAGAGGTGGACTCCGCCGCGCTCCGGCAGCCGCAGGGGCCGCGTTCGGGCGTGAACGCCATCATGGGCCACTGGCCGGGCGAGGAGAGTGAGGAAGCCGTCGCTGCCACCCTCAGGGAGTTGTCGTGACGCGAAGGGGCGAGGTGCTTCGCCGTGATCTCACAAGCCGCCCGTTAATTCACGAAACGTCACTAACCTAAAATAGCGCACACGCTTATTTCAAGATCCATCATGCTCCGCTGCTTCGCCGCACTGCGACGATGTGCCCGAGGTAACTCGCCCGATGCAAGTGACAGTCGAGCTGCCTGAAGACATCCTGAAAGCCCTCGAAGGGCGGTGGCCCGACGTCGGCCGGCAGGCACTCGAGGCGATTGCGGTGGAGGGCTACCGCACCGGGGCTCTCACGGAACATCAGGTCCGGCGCCTTCTCGACCTCGAGTCGCGCTTCGACGTTCATGCGCTCCTCAAGGAGCACCGGGTGCCGCTTCGATACACGGCTTCCGATCTCGAAGACGATATGACTGCGCACCGCGAGCTTGGCATCGTCCGCGACGATGATCGTCGTAGCTGACAGCGCCTTCCCGCTCACCCTCCCGCAGCGCCGTCATCGGATCCCCCCGGCGAGTATTGCTTCGAGGCTCTAGTGGAGGACGTCCCTCGACACGCTCCGCGAACCCTAGGGGCGAACTGTCAAGTAAGACTTGATGGTTGCCGCGTCGAGTACAGTCGGATCACTGAACCAGCGGAAGACGCGCCGTGCCTCCTGAGGACTTGCCGGCCGGAGGCCGGCGGGACGCCGGCGCTACCCCTCCCGCAACGCCGTCATCGGATCCACCCGCGCTGCGCGCAGCGCCGGCCGCAGGCATCCGATCACGGCCGTGATCAGGCAGAGTGCCAGCGCGATGGCGATCGTTTGCGGGTCTGCCGGGGGGACGCCGAAGAGCAGTGCGCCGATGGCGCGCGCCACGAGTACCGCCACGATCACGCCGATCACCGCGCCGGCGACCGCGAGGCGCAGGCCTTCGCGGAGCACCATCGACACGATCCCGCCCGCCTCGGCGCCGAGGGCGCGGCGGATGCCGATCTCCTTCGTCCGCTGTAGGACTGCGAAGCTGAGCAGGCCGTGGATGCCGACGCCCGCGATGAGCAGGGCGATCGCCGCGAGCATCGCCAGAATGCGCACCTGCACGCGGCGCGGGGCCGTGTCGCCGGCGACGATGTCCGCCAGCGGCCGGATGTTCGAGATCGGCTGTTCGCCGTCCGCACTCGCGACGATGCGGCGAACCGCGGGCAGCCACTGCTCCAGCGGCCGGTCCGACTGGATCACCAGATCCGTCGCGATGTAGCCGATGATCGCGTTGTCCTCGATCTGCCCCGACGCCACGTACACCTGCGGCTCGTTGTTGCGCTCCAGACCGCGAACCTTCACGTCGCCCACCACGCCCACGACCACGCGATCCTGCTGGGCGAACTTGAACGTCTTTCCGATCGGGTCCTGGTTCGGCCAGTGCTGTTTCGCCCCCGACTCACTGATCACCGCCGCGTACGGACGGCGGCTCTGCGTGTCCCGCTCGTCGATGTCCCGTCCGCGGAGCAGAGGGATTCCGAGCGTGGCGAAGTAGCCGGGCGTTACGAAGCGCAGGCTCGCGCCGTTGTCGTCGGATTCCGGCACGCCCGGGACCTCGACCCCCCAGATCCCGCCCGTCCTCACCATCGGCAGTCCGGTCGTGTACGCGGCGCTCTCCACGCCGGGCAGCGCGCGCACGCCATCGAGCACCTCTTTGTAAAACCGCTCGCGCGCGGCCACCGTGCCGTACTTCGGCAGCGGCAGCGCCGTCTTCATCGTCATCACTCCCTCGGCCCGGAAGCCCGGTGAGATCGACTGGATGCGCCAGATCGCGCGCATCAGCAGTCCCGACGAAATCAGCAACACGATCGAGCACATCACCTCGACGATCACCAGCGCGCTGCGCAGCCGGTGGCGCGTGCTGTCGGTCTTCCGGAGCGCGGGAACGATGCCGAAGGCGAGGCCGGTGATGCCGATCAGCGCCGCCGCGAACGCCAGCACGCGCAGATCGATCGACGGCGTCTCCCGGATCGGCAGCGTCGGCGGCACGAGGTGCGCGAGAAACGGCAGTCCCGCCCAGGCGATGAAGACCCCCACCGCTCCGCCGAGGACCGCCAGGAGAATGCTCTCGGTGAAGAGCTGCCGCACCAGGCGGTCGCGCCCCGCGCCGAGGGCCGTGCGGATCGACAGCTCGCGCGAGCGGCTCACGCCGCGGGCGAGGAGGAGACTGGCCAGGTTCGCACACGCCAGCAGCAGAATGCAGAGCGCGGCCCCGCAGAGCGCGAGCACGAGCAGGCGCTGCCGCCGTCCGATCTGATCGCGCAGGCGGAACATCCAGATGCCGGAATCCTTGTTCGTGTCCGGATACTGCTGCGCGAGGCGCGCGGCGATCGTGTTCATGTCGGCCTGCGCGTTTTCCAGCGTGACCCCGCGCGCGAGCCTGCCGACGATGTGCGTGAACGTGTTGTCGCGATCTTCGAAGTCCTCGGGGGTGAAGACGAGGGACGACCACAGCTCGGTGTCGCGTTGCGGAAAATGAAATTCCGGCGGCATCACGCCGATGACCGTGTGCGGCGCGCCGTTCAGCCGCACGGCCTGCCCCACGATGCCCGGGTCGCTCCCGAACTGCGTCCGCCACAGCGCGTGGCTCAGCACCGCCGTTCCGCCCTGCGCGCTGTTCGCGGGCGTGATGAGACTGCCGAGGAACGGCCGCACGCCGATGAGCGGCAGCAGATCGGGAGTGACCCGCACCGCCTCCAGCCGTACCGGCGCGCCCTGGCCGACGAGATTCAACTGTCCGTGGCTGTACGCGCCCATGCCGCTGAACGACGTCGACATCGCTTTCCAGTCGCGGTAGTTCGCCGGCGAGACGTCGTTCGGACCGCTGCCGTCGGTCGAGCTCCAGAGCCGGGTCAGCCGATCCGAGTCGGGAAACGGCAGCGGGCGGAGGAGCACGAAGTCGGCGAGCGAGAACGCCGCCGTGTTCGCGCCGATGCCCAGCGCCACGATCGCGATCGCCGTCAGCGCGAATCCCGGCGCGCGCCGCATGGTGCGCGCCGCGAACCTGAGGTCCTGCCGCAGGATGTCGTAATGGACGGCCACTGCGTTCGGCACGACGTCGGCGATGGCCGCGGCGATCGAGCGCACGCCGGACCGGCCGCGCGACTGCTCGGCGAAGATCTCGGACAGCTCCTCGCCGTACTCCGCGCGAAACGCCGCCGGATAGAGACGGAGCAGGGCCCGATAGAGCGAGCTCACAACGGCTCCGGCCTCAGGCCGCGTTCCCGGCCGATGCGAATCATCTCCGAGAGCCGCCGCAGCTCGCTCCGGGCCGCGGCGATGCCGGCCGGCGTGATCCGGTAGTAGCGGCGGCGCTCGTCGTCCAGGGCCCGGGCCGGGCGGCGTCCCGATTCGACGAGCAGCCCTTCCTCGAGCATCCGCTGGATGGAGCGGTAGAGCGTTCCCGGACTGAGGCGCAGCTCGCCGTTGGTGTTGGCCTCGACGTCCTTGATGATCGCGTAGCCGTGCCGTTCCTCCTCCGCGAGCGACATGAGGATGTGAAACGTTGCCGGGGGAAGCGTGTTGGCCATGGTTGCAACTATATCCAGATCGGATATATTGTCAACGGATATACACGCCATGGACATAAACCGGCCCGAGCGCAAAGAGCAGAAGAACCGGCGGCGGATCGTCTACGCCATCGCCGCGGTAGTGACCGTCGGATTGGCCACGGCCGGCGTCGCCCGGCTGGAGCCGGCGGCGCCGGTCGTCGAGCGGTCGTCGATCGTCATCGAGACCGTGAAGCGCGGGCCGCTGCTGCGCCAGGTGCGCGGAACCGGCAGCCTCGTGCCGGTGGACGTGAACTGGATCGCGGCGACGACCGAGGCGCGCGTGGCGCGCGTGGTCACGCAGGCGGGAACGGTCGTGGGGCGCGACACGCTGATCCTCCAGCTCACCGACCCGGCCCAGGTGCAGCGCGCTCTCGACGCCCGCTATGTCCTCGAGGCCGGCGAGGCGGACCTGAAGAGTCTGCGCAACCGGCTGGCCAGCGAACAGCTCACCCAGAGAGCCATCGCGGCGAAGCTGAAGGCGGACCTCGACCAGGCCATCCTCCGCGCCGCCGCGGACGACGAGCTCGCGGCCAACGGCGTGCTTCCGGAGCTGACCCGCCGTCTCTCGCGCAACGCCGCCGATGAGCTGCGGAATCGCTACGAGCTCGAGTCGCAGCGCCTCCGCATCAACGCCGTGTCGATGCAGAGCGACGTCGCCGCGCAGGAGGCGAAACTGGCCCAGCTCCGCGCGCAGTCGCGATTGCAGGAGCAGCAACTGGCCTCGCTGGAAGTGCGCGCCGGCATCGAGGGCGTGCTGCAGCAGGTGAGTGTGGAAGTGGGACAGCGCGTCGCGCCGGGAACGATCCTCGCCAAGGTCGTTCAGCCGACGCAGCTCAAGGCCCAGCTCCGCATCCCGGAGACGCAGGCCCGCGACGTCGCCCACGGTCAGCGGGCCGAGATCGACACGCGCAACGGCCTCCTGCGCGGACACGTGATCCGCATCGATCCCGCGGCGCAGAACGGCTCGGTGACGGTCGACGTCGGACTGGACGGGCCGCTCTCGCGCGGCGCGCGCCCGGATCTCACGGTCGACGGGACCATCGAGCTGGAGCGCGCCGCGGACGTGTTGTACGTCAGCCGGCCGGTGAGCGTGCAGGAGCAGTCGGACGGACTGGTGTTCCGCCTCGACGCGAACGGCGCGACGCGCACGCGCGTGCGATTCGGGCGCAGCTCCGTCACCGCCATCGAGATCGTCGGCGGTCTGCGCGAGCACGACCGCGTCATCATTTCCGACATGTCGGCCTGGGACGAGGTCGACCGGGTGCAGGTCCAGTAGCGAGGAGAGCGAATGATCAGGCTGCGGGACGTGAGCAAGATCTTCTACACCGACGAAGTGGAGACCCACGCGCTGCAGGGCATCGCGCTGGAGATCGGGAAAGGGGAGTTCGTCTCCATCGGCGGGCCGTCCGGCTGCGGCAAGTCCACGCTGCTCTCGATCCTCGGCCTGCTGGAGACGCCGACCGACGGCTCGTACATGCTCGACGGACAGCCGGTGGCGGCCCTGACCCAGGCCCAGCGGGCGCGGCTCCGCAACCGGAGCGTCGGGTTCATCTTCCAGGCCTTCAACCTCATCGGCGATCTCACGGTCTTCGACAACGTCGAGCTGCCGCTCACGTATCGGGCCATGCCCGAGTCGGAGCGCCGCGAGCGCGTGCGCCATGCGCTGGAGCGGGTGGGGATGGATCACCGCACCAATCACTACCCGAACCAGCTCTCCGGAGGACAGCAGCAGCGCGTGGCCGTGGCCCGGGCGCTGGTCGGCGATCCACTGATCCTTCTCGCGGACGAGCCGACGGGCAATCTCGACTCGGCCAACGGCGAGGCGGTCATGGACCTCCTCGGCGATCTGCATCGCAGCGGCGCCACGATCTGCATGGTCACCCACGACTTGCGCTTCACCCGCTACGCGGATCGGACCGTCCATCTCTTCGACGGACGCATCGTGGAAGAAGAGGAAACGGCGCACTCGCGAAGTCACGGGTGAACGTCGCGTGCTCGAGAGCAGGAGCCCGCGTCAACCAAGTGTCATCCCGTGCCGCGCAAGACGGCACGGGATCCCCCGATTCGAAGCGAAATGTGTGACGACGGCGGCCGAAGCGGCCGCCGCTCCACAAGCACGACGGGACAGGCGTTACGCGTGCGCCGTACGGTAGACGCGCGACGCTGACTGCTCGAAGCGGAGGCCGGAGCCGGCTACCAGGTCTTTGACCGTGGTCGTGACGAGCACCTCGTCCGGCTTTGCTGAAGCGGCGAGGGCGATGCAGACATCGACCGCCGCGCCGGTGACCTGCGTCTCGCGGCCGACCTCCACTTCGCCCGTGTGCAGCGCGGCGCGGAGCGGACAGCCGAGGCGGCGCGCGTATTCGCTGAGCGTCGAAGCGCAGCGGATCGCGCGGGCCGGGCCGTCGAAGATCGCCAGCGTGCGATTGCCGGCGGTGTGGATCTCGCGGCCGCGGAAGCGCTCGATCTCGCGCGTCGCGTGGGCGATCAGGCGGCGGATCGTGTCGTCGATCGCGGCCGGCATCTGCAACACCAGCACCGTCGCCAGCACCGTGTCCGTGATCATCGGTTCGTGGCGGACCCCGGTCAGGAACTCCTCGACCTCGCCGAGGATCTCCTCCTGGTCGCCGACGAAGGGGAGGTGATCGGCGCCTGGCAGCTCGACGTACTTCGCGCCGGGGATGCGACTCGCGACGTAGCGTCCTTCCTCGACTTTCAGGCAGCGGTCGCCCGACCGGTGCAGGACCAGCGTCGGGACGCGGATCGTCGGCAGCACCGGGCGCACGTCGATCTCCGCGTTCATCTGCGTCAGCGCGAGCGCTGCGCCGGGACTGGCGCCCATGCGCAGGTACGTCGCCCACCACTCGCGAAACGCCGGGTCGCCGGCCATGCTCGGCGCGCGGTCCTCGATGCCGACCGGCTTGCCCCAGTCGGCGCGGATCACGTCGAAGAACTTCTCCCGCTGCTCCGGCGTCGGCGCCCATGGGTAGTCGTCGTCGCGGATGCGTTTCGCGTACGTCCCGATCATCACCAGCGCCGAGGTGCGCTCGGGATAGGTGGCCGCGAACAGGCTGCACATCGGGCCGCCCTCGGACACGCCCAGGAGTGCGGCGCGCTTCGAGCCGGCGGCGTCCATCACGGCGCGTACGTCGTCCATGCGCTGCTCCAGCGTCGGCAGATCGCTGTTCGCCACGCGGTCCGACAGGCCGGTGCCGCGCTTGTCGAAGAGGATCACCCGCGCGAACGTCGACAGGCGCGTGAGGAAGCGGGCGAAGCTCGGCTCGCGCCAGAAGTAGTCGAGGTGGGAGATCCACCCCATGACGAACACCAGGTCCAGCGGCGCATCGCCGATCACCTGGTAGGCGATGTTGACGTCGCCGCTGCGCGCGTACCGGGTCTCGTGCCCGCGCGTTTGCTCGCGCACGACCGGCTCCGTCTCGCCGACCACGGATACTTCGCCGAGGAAGCGATAGCCGCGCTTGGGAACGGTCTCCAGGAGCTTCGGGCCGTCCGCGCCGAGGGCCTTGCGCAGGGTGGAGATGTTCTGGGCGAGAACGTTCTCGCCGACGTAGGTGTCCGGCCAGACGACGGACAGGAGCTCGTCGCGCGGGACGAGGCGGCCGCTGTTCCGGACCAGCGCCACCAGCGTGTCGAAGGCTTTCGGGGTCAGGGCGACTTCGCCGCGGTCGCTGAGCAGGCGCCGCTCGGCCACGTCCATCCGGAAGCGGCCGAATGCGTACACGCGTTTCGTCTCGCCCGTCATCACTTCGACGCCTTTGAGAGAGATCTCATCGATCTTTCAGCGCGCTTTCAGGACGACGCGGCCTGCGATGCGTATCGTCCTCTCACCCCGAAAAACGAATAGCTGCATCTTACCGGACCTGATCCGAGGAGTAACTTCTGTGACACTCTCGCACCGCGTCTCTCTGCTCGTATTGTCCCTGTTCGTCGTCGTCACGTCGTCGGCTCGTTCCACCGCCGTCGACTCCTACGGGAAAGTGCCGCTGCGCTTCGAGCGCAATGACGGCCAGACCGCGCCCGAAGTCGCGTATCTCTCGCGTGGCCGCGGAGGGACGCTCTACCTCACGCGCACGGAAGCGGTGCTCTCGCTGCGCCGCGACGAGAAGTCGGCCGTGCTGCGGCTGCGCATGACCGGCGCGAATGCCGATGCGGCGATCGCCGGCGAAGAGCTGCTGCCGGGCCGGAGCAACTACTTCGTCGGCAACGATCGCCGCGGGTGGCGCACCGGCGTGCCCTCGTACCGGCGGGTGCGCTATGACGATGTGTGGCCGGGCGTCGATCTGGTCTGGCACGGCACGCAGAACGCGCTCGAGTACGACTTCGTCGTCGCGCCGGGCGTCGATCCGTCGAAGATCCGCCTGACCGTCGACGGTGCGAAGCGGCTGCGCCTCGACCCGTCCGGAAATCTGATCGCCGAGACCGCGGCGGGCGACGTCGTGCAGCACGCGCCGGTGCTCTATCAGGACGGTGCGAACGGACGGACGCCCGTCGCGGGCAAGTACGTGCTACGCGGGAAGAAAGACGTCGGGTTCGCGATCGGTTCCTACGACCCGACCCGCACCCTGGTCATCGATCCCGTTCTCGAATACTCGACCTACCTCGGCGGCCTCCTCAACGAGGAAGCGTTCGGCGTGGCCATCGATGCGCAGGCCAACGCGTACGTCACCGGACCGACGGACAGTCTCGATTTCCCGAGGGCCGACGGCCTGACGGTGGAGAAGGACGCGCTCGTGTTCATCGCCAAGCTGAACGCGGACGGCTCGGACCTCGTCTATTCGACTTTCATCGGAGCCGGGCACGCGTCCAGCGGTCTCACGTTCGAGGAGGGCTCGGATCTGATCATCGCCACCGGCATCGCCGTGACCGCGGCCGGCCGGGCGGTCATCACCGGCGGCATCGACAACACGAACGACGAGGTGGTCTACCCGACGACGCCCAACGCCTTCCAGGCATCCCAGGACTGCCTCGGTCTCTGCAGTCCGGCGTTCGGAGATCCTCGCATCGACTCCTTCGTCACCATGCTGAACGAGGCGGGGGACACGTTGGTCTACTCGACGCTGTTCGGCGGCGAGAAGCTGCGCGGCGATTCGTTCGACCGCGCCGACGCGGTGGCGCTCGACGCGACCGGCCGCATCTACATCGCCGGCTCGAGCAACTCCGACGACCTCCCGATGGAGAAGGCGTTCCAGAGCCTGCGCCGGTCGTCCGACGACGGTCTGGATGCATTCATCGCCGTGTTCAATCCCGGCGCCGAAAAGGGCAGAGACTCGCTGCTCTACTCCAGCTTCCTCGGCGGCGAAGACGACGATCACGGCCTGGCCATCGCCGTCGACGGCGACCGCAACGCGTACGTGGCCGGGAAGACACTCTCCCTCGATCTGAAGACGAAGGCTCCCGCGGGCCAGAGCCTGCCGCCGCTGCAGGAGACGTTTCAGGGCGGCTCGCTGGACGGTTTCATCGCCAAGATCGATACCGAGTCGAAAGGGAATGACTCGCTCACGTACCTCACGTACTTTGGCGGCGATCGCAACGATCGCATCGAAGGCGTGGCCGTCGACGGGTTTCAGCGCGCCTACATCGCGGGCGCAACGAGCTCGCTGGAGTTCCCGCTCATCAACGCGTTCGACACCACGCAGAGCAACGGCGAAGGGTTCGTGGCCAAGCTCAACGCCGACGGCACCGCTCTCTTCTACAGCAGCTTCCTCGGCGGCCAGAACACCAACACGCCGGACGATTTCGAAGAGGCGACGGCGATCGCCATCGATCCCGTGGGCAACGCGTACGTCGCCGGCAACACATCGTCGGCCATCCAGTTCCCGGTCGGCCTCTTCGAGCCCCCACTTCCGCAGGACCAGCGCGGAACGGCATTCGTCGCGAAGGTCGGGGTGGTGATTCCCGGCGCCACCGTGCCGCCGCTCGTGTACGCGACGACGTTCGGCGGCAAGAACGCGAGGGTGCGGGGCATCGCCGCCGACGCCGACGATCACGCGTTCGTCGCGGGATTCACCGACGGCGACTTCACGGTCGCGAACGCGTTCCAGCCCGACCTCGGCGGAGGCCGCGACGCATTCGTGACCCGGTTCGCCTCGGTGTCCATCGACACGACCGGTCTCTACGACGGCAAGTCCAACACGTTCCAGCTCCGGAACTTCAACACGCCCGGCGGCGCGAACGAGGTCGTCCCACTCGGCAAGCCCGGCGACCTTCCGGTCGTCGGCGACTGGGACGGCGATGGCATCACGGACCTGGGCGTGTTCAGCCCCGAGGAGGGCCAGTTCATGCTCCGCCTCGGCTCGGGGATCATCGTGGCGTTCATCGCCGGCAACGCGCTCGATCTCCCCGTCGCCGGCGACTGGGACGGTGACGGCTTCGACACGGTCGGTCTCTTCCGCAACGGCGGCCGCACGGGACAGAGCTTCTTCCTCACCAATGCGCGCGTCGAGCCGTTCGTCAATCCCGACTTCGACATCATCGTTCCCGTGGGACAGGCGGGCGACCTCCCGCTGGCCGGCGACTGGAACGACGACGGTGTCGACACGCCCGGCTTCTACCGTCCGGCGGCCCTGACGTTCAACCTGATGGATGACTTCAGCGGGACGGTGACGCAGTCGTTCCTGTTCGGCGTGCCGGGCGATCTCCCGATCGCGGGCGACTGGAACGGCATCGAAGGGGACGACGTGGGCATCTACCGCCCGTCCAGCGGCACGATGCGCCTGACCATCGACGCGGGCCTGTCGGAGACGTTCGTGTTCGAGCTGCAGGCGCCAGGCACCAGGCCGGTCGCCGGCAACTGGGACGGGCGGTAAACGGAGCGCCGGCGTCCTCGCCGGCTGAGCAGGGAGCGTCTCGCTCCCAAAGGCGGCGGGACGCCGCCTGCTCAGCCGCCGGGACGGCGGCGTTCCAGTTCCTTCAAGAGCTCCGTCGCTTTGGCGACGTCGCGCAGCATCCACAGCAGATACCGCACGTCCGCGCTCACGTTGCGCGCGACGTCGGGGTTGAACGCGAAGTCGTTCGACACGTTCTCCCACACCCGGTCGAAGTTCACGCCGACCAGTTCTCCGCGACCGTTCACCACCGGGCTTCCCGAGTTGCCGCCGGTCGTATCGCCGTCGGCGAGGAAGTTCACGGGGAGATCGAGATCGTCCGGCGCCGCGGCGAGCACCGCCTCGGGAACATCGAACGGCTCGGCATCGGTGTGCTTGTCGACCACACCGCGCAGCGTGGTCTGAGGGGTGTAAAAAACGCCGTCGCGCGGCGAATAGCCTTTGACGTGTCCGAACGACACGCGCAGCGTCGAGTTCGCGTCGGGCGCGATGGGCTTGCCTTCGTGCGCGATGACGGCCCGCCGCCACTCCGGACGCATGCGCGAGATCGTTCCCTCCCACGCGTTCTTGCGCGCGGCCAGGGCGTCGATCTCCTCGTTGAGCGCGAAGCCCAGCTCCACGAGCGGGTCCTTCCGCGCGTGCAGTTGCTGCGGCGTTTCCTCGAGCATCTTCAGGCGCTCGGCCAGATCGAACAGCTTCGTGTTGGCGTAGAGCGTGTCGATCGACTCGACCGCCGCGAGCGATGGCACGTGCGGCTTCGCGCGGCGGATGAAGTCCGCGAGCAGCGCTTTGTCCGCGGGAGCGAAGAACGCCTTCTGATCACGCTCCAGCCGGTCCCGCACGCGGCGGATCGATCGTTCCATGAACACGGGATCGCGATCCGCGTCCGCCTTCTGCCGCTGCGTCGCGGAGCGCGCGACGGCCACCGCGAACACGAGCGACTTCGGTCCCGTGAGACTGAGCGTGAGTGGCGTCATGCGAAGGTGCTCGAGCAGGAAGTCGCGCTCGGCGCTCCTCTTCTGGTCCGCCGCCATGGCGGCCAGTCCTTGAAACGCCGCGACGGCGTCGGGCCTGTTCCGGCGTGCCCATAGGAGGACCAGCGAGTCGGCCTCGCGCTGCTTCTCCAGAATGCTGCCGCGCTTGAAACCGGCGAGCTGTCCCTCGCCGTTCTTCTGGCGATTGGCCAGCGTCTTCACGACGTCGGCCACGGCGATCTCTCCCTCGCTGCTGGATTTCGTGCTCTCCTCCAGGATGCGGATCCAGTCGCGATAGACGTTCGCGCGCGCCGTGAACCAGGCGTGCCGCTCCTCCATCTCCGCCGCGGTGAGGGCGCGGTAGGTGGTGCCGGGATACCCGAGGATCATGATGAAGTCGCCGGGCTGGGCGCCGTTGGGGGCGAGGGGGAAGAAGAACTCGGGTTGAAAGGGCTTGCCGTCGACGTACGCGCGGCCGATGGCGAAGTCGCCGGTGTGCCGCGGCCACATCCAGTTGTCGACTTCTCCGCCGAACTCGCCCACCGCGCGCGGCGGCGCATACACGAGCCGCACGTCCGCGAGCTCGCTCATCTCCTGGAGCACGTACTGCAGTCCGCCGTCGTGCGCGGCGACGCGGCAACGCGCGCCCGGCGTCTTCTCGCACGCGGCCACGATCTCGTTGGACTTCTGCTCGATCGCCGCGTGACGCTGCGTGTCGTTCGCCCCGCGGGGGATGTTCGTGACGATGGCCTTCGTGACGTCGGTGAACTTCCGCGGCATGGTGATCCGCACGGTGCCGCTGCGCAGCTCCGCGTCGCGCGTCCGCGCCAGGAAGCCGTTGGTGATGATGTCGTTCTGCGGCGTCGCGTGCTCCTGCAGCACCCCGAACAGGCAGTGATGATTGGTGACGAACAGCCCCTCGGATGAGACCCACGCGGCCGAGCATCCGCCCGTGCTGATCGCCGCCGCGAGCAGCCCCGTGCCGCGCTGCGGATCCCACAGACGCTGCGGCGGCAGTTCCAGCCCCTGCGCCTTCAACCACTGCGGGTCGAGCTCGAGCACCTGCTGCGGCGTCCACTTTCCCTCCCCGGCGAAGAGGGTGGTGGCGAAGAGAAGGGAGATGAGCGCGGTTCTCATGCGCGCAGTCTAATGCTCCGCGCCGGAACGCCGGCGTCCCGCCTGCGGCGCGGTGAGGCGTCGACCGCTGAACGTGTCATCCCGAGCCGCCGGAGCGTAGCGAAGGACGGTCGAGGGATCCCCTGCCTACAGAGCGGGCACTGCGTTCCAGCAGGGGATTCCTCGACTTCGCTCGGGATGACACCCGACTGCGCTCTGGAACTCGGCGCGTATCATCGTTGTGGTGACCCGTCCGCGAGTTCTCGTCCTTGGTGCCGGTCTGCAGGGAGTCTGTGCCGCGCTGGCGCTGTCTTCGCGCGGCTTCCCGGTCACGCTGCTGGATGAGGCCGAGGATTGTCTGCTGCGGGCCAGTCTCCGCAACGAGGGAAAGATCCACCTCGGGCTGGTCTACGCGCACGATTCGACGTTCCGCACCGCGGATCTGATGCTCCAGTCCGCGCTGGCCTTCGGACCTCTGCTCGAGGATTGGCTGGCCCGTCCGATCGACTGGACGGCCCTCCGGTCGGCTCCCTTCCACTACCTCATCGCCGAGGATTCCATGCTCCCGCGCGAAGCGCTGCTCGAGCATTACGAGCGCGTCCAGCAGACCTGGGAGGGGCTGCGACGCAGCGGCGCAACGTACATCGGGTCGCAACCGCAACGGCTTTGGGCGGAAGCGAACGGGAACGCGCGGTTCCGCGGCGCGGGCAGTTCCGAGGTCGAGACCGCCGAAGTGTCGCTCGATCTCGTCGCCCTGCGCGACCTGCTGCGCGGACCTCTTCACGAGCGGGCCGGCATCGATCGACGTTACGGACACCGGATCGAGACACTCGCGCGCACCGCCTCGGGCTACCGCGCCGCGGGGGTGAACGGCGATGGCTCCTGGACGATCGACGCCGACGTGGTGGTCAACAGCCTGTGGGGGGATCGCCTCCGCATCGACGAGCAGCTCGACCTTCGGCCGCAGCGGAGATGGATGTACCGGCTGAAGTATCGCGTGCTGGCGTGGATTCCCGAGGCGCTTCGAGCACTGCCATCCCTGACCATGGTCCTCGGCCAGTTCGGCGACATCGTCGTGTATCGCTCCGGCCTTGCCTACTTTTCCTGGTATCCGGTCTGTCGTCGCGGCAGCTCCACCGACCTCGCGGCTCCGGAGCAGTGGGCGCGAGCGTGCCGCGGCGAGGTGGAGGACGAGGAGGCGCGCCGGATTGCCGCCGACACCCTTCGTGCATTCGAGCGCATCGCGCCGGGAGTCTCCGCGTCGCGGGTCGAGACGGTGGACGGCGGGGTGATCGTGGCCTGGGGACGGGCCGACATCGACGATCCCTCCAGCGAGCTGCACGAGAGGCACGACGTGGGCGTGCGGGCTGACCGCGGTTACTACTCGATCGACACGGGCAAGCTCACCTGCGCGCCGTATTTCGCGCAGCAACTCGCCGACCGGATGGAGCGCGATCTCGCGTGAGCGGCCGGCCGCTCGTCACGGTGGCCATTCCGCTTTACCGATCCCTGCGCTTCGTCGACTCGATCGCGGCGAACGTCGCGAATCTCGAGCGTGAGGACGTGGAGATCGTGGTCTCCGATCGCCACGGTCTCGACGATGCCGTCGATCGATTGCGCGAGCGCCTCGCCGGCGACCGCCGGGTCACGTTTCGCCAGGACCACGACGGCTGTGGCTGGATCGATCACTACAACCACCTGCTCCTCGCGTCGGATGCGCCGTTCTTCATGTGGATGCCGCACGACGACCGGTTCCCGCGCGGCTACGTCACGGCACTGGTCGAGACGCTGCACGAGGACCCGGAGGCCGTCCTCGCATTCGGGCGGATGGATGCGAGGTCCGAGGACGGCTCGCCGGTCCGCTTCTCGTCGGGGGCGCAGGCCACGGGGGAGCGCGCCGGAGATCCGGTGGAGCGCGCAGTGGCATTTCTCGCGTCCGTCGATCAGGGGGTTCCGTTTCGCGGCGTTTTCCGGCGAGATCGCGTCGTCGCGGCCGGCCTCACGCTCTCGAGCTCCTGTCCGCTCGGCGATGTGTCCTGGCTCTTCGCCCTGCAGTTCCTGGGCAGCTTTCGATTCACCGAGTCGACGGACTGCATCAAGGTCTTTCATGGCCCCAGCGTGACCCAGAGGCTGCGTTCGTGGGCGACGATCGGCGGCTGCGCGAACGCCATGCGGAGCTTCGCGGACGCGTATGTGCCCGACCCCGGCGCGCGAGCTCGCCTCGCGACGGCGATTCGGAGCTGGCAGCGGCGCGAGGGCCCGCATTTTTACGCCGGGCAGTTGGCGCGGATGCTCCGCGTGTCCGCGCGCTGGCGACGGCGAGTCCGAAAGTTCTTCGATCGCGTGTTGCACGGCGACTCGTAGCCGTGGCGCCTATACTTTTCCGATGAAGCAGGCCGCTCTTGCGATCGCGTTCCTTTTCTTCTGCTCGTCCGGCCACGCGGCGATGAGCAAGGCCGAGGCGAAGAAGCTGCTGGCGGAGTACGCGTTCCCGGAGACGCCGGATGGGATTCTCATCCCGCTCAACCTCTCCATGCCTGACGCCCCCAGGATCGTCGAGGCCTATCTCGTCCTCGGCGCCCGCGCCGATCAGCCGGTCACGTACGAGACGGACGACAAGCAGAAGCTCACGCGCTATCCGCTGAACTATCTGCTCATGTTCGCGTGCAGCGACGACACGACGGCGGCGATGGCGAAGCTGCTCGTCGACGCGGGCGCGGACCCGAACACGACCGATCCGGAGAACGACTGGGCCGCGCTGTCGCAGGCGTATGCGTGTCCGGACGTGCAGCGCGTGCTCCTCGCCGCGCCGAAGAAGGCGAACGTCAATCGCGTCGATCGCAACGGCGCCACGGCGATGCACCTGGTCATCCGCATCGGCCACGACCGGAAGACGGAGTCGGTCCGCATGCTCCTCGATGCCGGATTCGACCTCGCCCGCTTCCGCGCCGAGCTGCTCAAGGAGGCGCGATACAGGCCCGAGGTGCTGGAGATTCTCAGCGCTCCGCCGAAGATCGACTGGAAGAGCGTCCCGCCGTATCCGCAGCGCACGGCGTCCGAGGCGACGAAGATGCTGGAGCGGCCGGGCGCGGCGACGACCATCGACGAGCACATGTGGGACGGCGTCACCCATCGCGAGCCGCTCCGTCTCGCGCTGGCCCTCGCCGCCGGTGCGAACGTGCGCCAGACCCGCGCCGTGACGAACTACACACCTCTAATACTGCTCACCGAGCGTTGCGACCTCGACGACCCCGGGATCCAGACCGCAAACGCGGAGCTGCTCCTCGCCGCGGGAGCCGACAAGACCGGCGTCGATGCGAACGGCGCGGACGCGCTGGTGCTCGCCGCGGGGAGCTGTCCGGTTGGAGTCGTGCGCGCGCTGATCGCCGCCGACCTGCCGCTGCAGTCGCGGTCGAAGACGGGAGCGACCGCGCTGCGCAACGCGATCACGAAGGAGAGGGCGGACGTCGTCGAGGCGTTGCTCGCCGCCGGCGTCGATCCGAAGAAGGAGCCGTACAACGTTCGCGCCCTCGCCTCCGGGAACAAAGAGATCGAGGCGCTGCTGAAGAAGAAGCGCCGCTGAGTGGAGCGGCGGGCTTCAGCCCG
>DATLOL010000157.1:0-13029 GCA_035536275.1 Thermoanaerobaculia bacterium | reverse complement strand
CCCCCCCCCCCCGCTCCACCGGTTCACGACTTCCAGAGCGGTCGAGGCGCGCCGCCCGACGTCGGACTCCACACGACGAGCTTCCCGTCGCGCCGTGCCACCAGTTCCTGATCGGCTGCATGCCGGACCATGCGCGGATCGACCGACCAGCGCAGGAGGTTGGCGCGCAGATCATCGTGTTTCTGCACGATAGTTCCGCGATGGACGTCGACGACGTAAGTGGCGCCGCCGCGCGAGGCGATCAGCAACTTTCCGCCCTCCACCTCGCCGGCCACCCACGCGTTCTGCGTCGGCGCGAGCGGGATCTCGTGGCGGCGCGTGCCGTCCGGCGCGTAGAGACGCAGGCGCGGCCCGCCCGCGACCCATGTGATCATGGCCACGCTGCCGTCGTGCAGCATGGCGGCGCTGCCGCGGTCCGGATCGATCGTGGCGATCGTCGCGCCGGTGCGGGCGTCGGCGATGATGTTCGGCCCGCGCACGAACATGCGCGTTCCGTCGCCGGACACGGAGATCGAAGGTCCCGCGGGTGTCGCCAGCGCGCGCTCGTTGAGACGCGTCACTTTGCGCAACGGGATGTCGAGCTCCGAGATCCGCAGGGGCTGCGTCTCATAGATGCGCACCACGTCGTTCGTCGGGAAGAACAGGTGCGCCTGCGAGCGCGGATCGAATCCCGCCGCCGACGCCAGGATCCTGCCCGTGGCAACGTCGTAGACCGTCACCATGCGGCCGGTGTCCGTCGCCACGCGCGAGCCGTCATCGGACAACACGAAGTGCGCCGAATGCGAGAGCAGGATGCCTGTCGCGCGGCCGCGCACGTACAGCTCGAGGCGCGACAGCGAGAAGATGCCCGCCGGCTGCAGCCAGGCGATGACCTTGCCGTCCTTCGACGCCTGCAGTCCCCACCACGGCGGCGTGGACAGGCGCTCGTATTTCCCGGTGGCCTGATCGATGAGGAACGTCGCGTTGTAGTCGCCGCGCCCCCTGGCTCCGCCGGTGACGATCACCTCATTGCCGCGCTGCGGCTGCTCCACGGCCAGCACTTCATCGAGGTCCTGCGGATCAGGCGAGACCAGCCACCACACGTAGCCGCCCGCGACGAGCAGCACGACCGCCACGGCCGGCCAGAAGAAGCGGGAGAACGCGGCGTGGCTGCGGCGGACGTCGGCCCGCCCGTGCTCGAGCTGCCAGATCGGCGCGATGGCCAGGATGATCAGCACCGCCACGGCGATGGTGAGGACCAGGACGGACACCAACTGGATGGCCCGGCCGAGGAGCACGGGCCAGACGATCATGATCAGTACGCCGGAGCCGAGGATCGCGAAAAGGAAATCCAGCGCGAGCAGCGGAGAGCGGGAGCGCACCACCGTCGCGAAGGCGTGACTGACGAAGAACAGCACCGAGATCGTCAGCGCGCCGACGAAGATCGGTTGCGTGTCACCCAGCCAGCGCCGGTCCCAGGCCGGTCCGGCGAACATCATAGCCGGCACGGCGATCACCAGAAAGCAGAACAGCGTCGTCGCCAGCGCCGCGCCGGCCTTGCCGATCCACAGCGCCGCGGGACGCAGCGGCTTGGCGAAGTAGAACGACATCCGGCGCTCGGCCAGGTCGCGCGCCACCACCGAATTGCCGAGGCCGAGGGCCACGCCCAGGCCGATGCAGATGGCCAGGGAGCCGCCGATGATGGCCACGACGTCCGCACGGTGGCCGCGCGCGCTCGGCAGCAGCGTCGCCAGGAACGGCACCGCCGCGAGGACGATACAAGCGGTGAGCAGGCGCGAGCGCTCGCGCAGGTCGCGGAGGAAGATGGTCACGGCGGCGCTCATCGCTGCTCCTCCCCTGCCACGCTGATGAAGATCTCCTCGAGCGTCATGGGCACCGATTCCGAGGCCTGGGCCTCGCGGCGGAAACGCTCGAATGCAACGTCGTCATAGTCGGTCACGATGGCCTCCGTTCCGGTTCCCCACGCCCGCGTCGAGGCCGCGTTCATGGTCAGCGCCGCGGGCGCACCCGCGTACCGCACGCACCGGAAGCGCGCTTTGAGATTTTCCAGCTCGTCGTCGAGGATGAGCTTCCCGTCTTTGAGCACGCCGACGCGATCCGCGAGTCCCTCGATGGCCGACAGGTCGTGCGTGGTGATGAGGACCGTCAGGCCGCGATCGGCCATGTCGGCGATGACTTCCTCGAAGAGTGACTTGCGGGCGACGACGTCCAGCCCGAGGGTCGGGTCGTCGAGCACGAGCAGCTCCGGCGATGTGGCCAGTGCGAGCGCGAGCGCGACCTGCTTCTTCTGTCCCTTCGACAGGTCTCCGTAGCGCGCCTGCGCGGGGATGGCGAAGCGGTCCAGACGCGCGTCGAACGCGGCCTGGGTCCAGCGCGTGTACAGGCGCGAGGAGAGCCAGGCCAGATCCTTCACCCGCATGTCCGGCGGCGCGTCCGCTTCCTCGCTGACGACGCCGAGGCGGTCCATGAGCCGCGCGCGGTGGCGCCACACGTCGTCGCCGAACAGCGCCACCCGGCCCAGCTCCGGCTGCAGCATCCCCAGAAGGACGCGCACGAGCGACGACTTGCCGGCGCCGTTGCGGCCGAGCAGCGCGTACACCGAGCCTTCGGCGACCGCGAGCGACACGCCGTCCACGGCGGTCTTCTTTCCATAGCGGACGGTCACTCCGTCCGCGGCAATGACGTTCATGCTTTCCTCCTGGTGTCGCGCACGAGGCGCTCGTAGCTGTGCTCGAGCTCTCCGCGCGCGGCGTCGAGCGTGGCGCCCACCGCGAGCGCGGTCCCGGCGTACCGGGTGGCCGCGTCGCGCAGGGCCTCGCTCTTCTCGGACTTCCGGAGCTGCTTCGGCGCTTCGGCGACGAAGGTTCCCTCGCCCCGCCGCACCGACAGCACACCTTCGTCGGTGAGCCGCTGGTAGGCGCGCGCCACCGTGTTCGGGTTGACGCGGAGGGTCTGGGCCAGCTCGCGGACGGAAGGGACGCCGGTGCCCGGCTCGAGGATCCCGAGGGAGATCATCCGGCGCATCCCTTCCTCGATCTGTCTCCAGATCGGCGAGGCATCCGAGGGGTTGATGTCGAACACTACTCGAAGCTCCAGGAGCGGAAGAGCCAGCGGCCCTGTTCACTCATGACCGCGTCGTCGCTGAGGGACTTCAGACGTCCCGCGGTCGACCAGGCGCTGGCGTCGAACTTCGCGTCCGCGCCGGCGCTGACGAGGCGGAAGCCGTCGCCGTTGCGCTCGTAGCGGTACGGGGTGCCCCAGGCGTCGCGCACCGGCGCCACGAGCATGTACTTGCCTTCGAGCTGCTTGCGCAGCTCGTCGATGCCGGTGACGGTCGGGTAGGCCTTGTTGTCCTGCGCGTAGGCCTCGAGGGCGGTACGCAGCGAGAGCATGTCGGACATCGTCCAGCGGGCGCGCTCGGCGCCGGTGGGCGTGCAGGAGTCGGCGGCCGTGAGCGGGCCGGTGAGCGTGGCGAGAAGGATCAGGGCGATGAGGATGGACTTGATCATTGCGGCGTTTCTCCGTTTCACTGTATTAGGTGTCTAATACAGTAAGTCTGTGACGCTGCTTCGTCAAGGGGTCAGTGAAGATTTTCCGCGACCAGGGCCCGGCGCAGGATCTTCCCGACCATCGTCTTGGGCAGATCGCTGCGCGTCTCGATGCGTGCTGGGACCTTGTACGCGGCCAGACTCTCCCGGCAGTGCCGGCGGATGGCCTGCGGGTCGATTACGTGTCCGGGCCGGGGCACGATCCACGCGGCCACGATCTCGCTTTTCTCGGGATCGGGCAGTCCGGCCACGCCCACCTCGAGCACGGAGGGATGCGTGGCGATCACTTCCTCCACCTCGCGCGGCCAGACCTGGAAGCCGCTGGTCTTGATGACGTCTTTCTTGCGGTCGGTGAGGAAGAGGTAGCCGTCGTCGTCGATGTAGCCGATGTCGCCGGTGTAAAGCCACCCGTCGCGCAGCATCTCCCCGGTCTCCTCGGCGTTCTGCCAGTAGCCGAGCATGAGTTGCGGCGCGCGCAGGGCGATCTCGCCGTCGACGACACGTACCTCGACGTCCGGGAGCGGCATCCCCACCGATCCGATCTTGTTCGCCCCGTTCAGCGGGTTGCAGCAGCACGCCATCATCGCCTCGGTGAGCGAATAGCCTTCGATGATCCGGCCGCCGGTCAGCGTCTCGAAGCGCTTTTTCGTCTCGGCCATGAGCGCCGCGGCCCCGGAGAAGCAGGCCCGGATGGAGCGGAAGTCGGCCTTACCGCTGACGACTGACGGATGGTTGAGGAGGGCGTTGAAAAGCGTGGGCACGCCGCAGAAGAGCGTCGGGCGGTCGCGCTGGATCGACTTCGCCACGTCGCCGATGTCGCGCGGATTCGGGATGAGGATCAGCGGAATGCCTTCGATGAAGGTGGCGCACTGCGCGCCCGCGAAACCGTAGGCGTGGAACAGGGGCAGCGGCAACATCACCGACGCACCCGGTCCGGTGAGCGCGTCGCGCAGCCAGGTGGCGATCTGGGTGCCGGCCATGACCAGCGAGCGGTGATGTCCCAGGACGCCTTTCGGGGTGCCGGTGGTACCGCCGCTCATGAGGATCACCGCGGGATCGGACGGTTTCGGCCACGGCGAATCGAGAGGGCTCGCGGAACGCGCGAGCAGCGACTGAAACCGCAGGTCGCCCGGACGGGGGTCGACGCGATGTCCTTCCTTCTTCTCCTTCGCGATCGTGAAGAGCACGCGCAGCAGCGGCGGGAGGTACTCCTTGATGTTCGTGACGATGATCCGCTCGATGGACGTCCGCGTCTGGATGTTCTTGAGGCGCTCGTAGAACGGGGTGAGAACGATGGCGAGACGCGGTCCGCTCGACGCGAGCGCCGCCGCCAGCTCGTGATCGGTGTAGAGGAGGTTCAGCGGCGCGACGATGGCGCCGAGCTTCCAGATCGCCAGCTCTGCGAGGAGGAACTGCGGACAGTTCGGCAGCATCAGCGCGACGCGATCGCCTGGCGTGACGCCTTCGTCCGCGAGGGCGCGAGCGAGCGCGTCGCTGCCGCGATCGAGCTCGCCAAACGTCAGAGCGCGGCCCTTGAAGAGCGCGGCCGGCGCATCGGGGCGCACGCGCGCGTGCTCGGCGACGAAGTCGACGAGCGTCTTCTCCGGATACGTCCCGATGTTGCGCGGAACGCGTTCGTCGTACTGCATTGCGCTTCCAGTCCCCTCGGGGAGAGGGGACTGGCTGTTCATGGACATCCGGCCATGGTGATCGAGTCCGTGGCCGTGAATCCCGTGCCGGTCAGCGTCGCGCTCGTCGATCCGCACGGAATCGCCGCAGCGGCGGTGCTGAAGTGCAGCATCAGATCGAGATCCCCGTCCGCATCCGCATCGACGGGATGTCCGATGCCGTGCGCCTCGGATGCCTCACCGGGGCCGAAACGCAGAGCGCTCACGTCGACCGCCGTCGCGTTGAACGTCGCGGTGGTGAAGAGGACCACCGGGATCACGCCCTTCGATCTCGGATTGATCGTGGAGCGCACGTCGATCGTCACCGTCGCCGGCGGCGCCACCGCCTCCGCCGCCCACTCGATGCCGTTCGGGAACGCCGACGCGCTGCCCGCGATCGCGGGTGACGCGAGGAGCGCGCCGGTGGACGTGCTCACGCTGTAGATGCGGTAGTCGGTCTCGCTGTTCGGGACGCCGATGAAGAAGTAACGGTCGCCGTCGGGATCGAGCGTCGTCAGTCCGTTGGGCATGCCGATGCCGGGTCCGAGGTTCGCGCTGATGGCAGTGACGGCCCCGGTGACGGGGTCGACGGAAACGACTTCCTTGCCGCCGGCGGCGCCCATGCGCAGGCCGTAGAGCACGTCCTCGTCCTCGTCGTAGTCGAGACCCATCATCGGCTGCGTTTCGCTGAGCGTGTGGTCCGCGAGCACCGCGCCGGTGGCGGTGCTGACGACGTACAGATGCTCCGGCCCCGGATCGGTTCCGGGCGTGCCGGTGAAGAAGAAGCGATTGCCCCCCGCGTCGAGGGCCGCACCGCCGGAGATGGATCCGAGCTGCGGCGTGCCGATGCTGGCGCTGATCGCCGTCACCGCGCCCGTGGCCACGTCCACCGTGACGATCTGGCGTCCGCTCGTGCCGGGATTGCGCAAGCCGTACAGCACACCCTCGCCCTGGTCGTACTCGAGGTCGGAGAAGAACTCGAACGCGCTGTTGACGATCGTCGGCGACGACAGCACCGCGCCGGTCTGCGTGTCGACCGTGTACAGCCGCGCGTCGGTCTCCGTCGACGAAGTGGCGACGAAGAAGAAGCGATTGCCGCCCGCGTCGATGCCGTTCACGCCCGACGCCGACGGCAGGGGCGGCGAGATGCTCGCAGAGATCGGCGTGATCGCGGCCGTCGCCGGATCGGCGCTGGTGAGCTGGCGACCGCCGTCACCGGGGTTGCGCAGGACGAAGAGCGTGCCGTCTGCGGACGCGGCAGCGGCGACGAGAAACGAGAGGACGAGCGCGGTTCGGCGCATCTCCACACCTCCTGTTGGAAGAGGGCAAGGATACACCGGGGGGACGGCCCCTCACCCTGACCCTCTCCCCGCTAGCGGGGAGAGGGGACTGAGGACGACGCGATGTCGATCACTTCCTCTTCCACCCGCGCCTTGCGGCGACGCCGGAAGAACTCCTGGACGTCGTCGAAGAGCGAGTAGAGCACCGGGGTCGCGAGGAGGGTCAGCAGCAGCACGAGGGTCTGGCCGCCGATGATCGTCGCGCCGATGGCCCGGTTGGTCGCCGCGCCGGCGCCGCTGGAGACGACCAGCGGGATCATGCCCGCGACGAACGCGATCGTGGTCATGAGGATGGGGCGGAGACGGTCGCGGTTCGCCTCGAGGATCGCCTCCGCGCGCGGCAGGCCGCGCTCACGGAGCTGGTTCGTGTGATCGACCTGCAGGATCGAGTTCTTCTTCACGATGCCGAAGAGCACGACGATGCCGAGGGCGGAGAAGATGTTCACCGACTCGTTGAGCAGCACCAGCGAGAGGAGGGCGAACGGCACGGTCATCGGCAGCGACAGCAGGATCGTGATGGGGTGGACCCAGCTTTCGAACTGCGCCGCGAGGATGAGGTACATGAAGATGATCGACAGCACGAAGGCGAGCATGAAGTTCACGCCGGCCTTCTGCTGTTCCTGCGCGCGGCCGGTGAAGCCGTACGAGAACGTGGCCGGCATCTTCAGCTCCGCTGCCTGCTGTTCGAGGAGGTCCATGACCGCCTGCGAAGAGTGGCCGGGCTTCATGTTCGCCAGGACCATGACCATGCGCCGGCGGTTGAGGCGGTTGATGACCGACGGGCCGGTACCCTCGCTGAGCGTGACCAGGTCGGAGAGCTTGACGTTGCGCCCCGTCGACGACGGCACCTCGATCTGCTGGATCGCGGCGACCGTGTTGCGCGACTGCTCGTCGGCGCGGACGTGCACCTCGTACTCTTCGCCGCCCTCATAGTAGCTGGTGGCCTGCTGGCCGCCGACGAGCACGTTCAGCGTCGCGGCCAGGTCCTGCACGCGCACGCCGAGGTCCGTGGCCTTGTCGCGGTCGATCTTCACGGCCAGCTCCGGCTTACCGACGATGAAGTTCGTGTCGACGTCGGTCGTGCCGAGCTTGGGATCTTTGATGGAGTCGGTGAGCTGGCGCGCGTACTTGTCGAGCTGCACCAGATCGGGACCGCCGATCCAGAACATGACCTCGGCGTCGGTACCACCGCCGAACTCGTTCACCGGCGCGACCTGGGTGCGGAGGTTCAGCCGCTGGTACTGCGGCAGCACCTGCGTGCGGACGCGGTCCATGATCGTGTACTGATCGTCGCGCTGCGCGGCGTCACCGAGCTTCACGTAGACCGTGGCCAGGTTCAGGGTCTGCTGCGGGTCGTCGCCGATGGTGACGACCGTCGTCGTGACGCCCTTGAGATTTCGCACGCGCGTGGCGATCGATTCGGCGATAGTCTGGGTCGCGCTGACGCTCGCCCCCTCGGGCGCGCGGACCGTCACCGCGAACTGTCCCTCGTCGTCGTACGGCAGGAAGGTCTTGTCGACGATCGTGAAGAGCGGGCCGGTGGAGAAGAGCACCACCAGCATCAGGACGATGATCACCCAGCGGTGCCGCATCGACCAGCCGAGCATGCCCATGTAGGCGCGCTCGATCATCGCGTACAGACCCTTGTCGCGCGTGCCATGCCCCTCGTCGAGGTTCAGGTCCTCGCGGCGGAGATAACGCGCGGCCATCATCGGCGTGAGGGTGAACGACACCAGCAGCGACACGGCGATGGCGAAGGCCATGGTCACGCCGAACGAGTACATGAAGCGTCCGACGATGCCGGCCATGAACGCGACCGGGAGGAAGACGACGATGAGCGACATCGACGTGGCCATGACCGCCAGGCCGACTTCCTTCGTCCCCGCCACGGCCGCCTCGGCCGGCGTCATCCCCTTCTCTTCCATGTGCCGGAAGATGTTCTCGAGCACGACCACCGCGTCGTCGATGACGATGCCGACCGCCAGCGTCAGCGCCAGCAGCGTGATGACGTTCAGCGTGAAGCCCATGTACTGCATGGCCGCGAACGACGCGATCAGCGAGCTGGGGATGGCCACCGCGGCGATGAGCGTCGGCCGCGACCTCTTCACGAAGTACCAGAACATGCCCGCGCCGATGGCGAGAGCCAGTGGCACGGCGACGGAGCGCGGGATGGGCAGGCCGTGGCCCCACAGCAGGAAGTAGAAGGCCATCGTCGCGGCGAGCATCAGCAGCACGTGCCAGAAGCGTGGGCTCGAGAGGAACAGCCACACCACCAGCGCAGCGAAGATCGAGCCGAGGATGAGGTGCTCTTTGACCGCGCCGACGGCGGCCAGGACGAAGGTGGACTGGTCGCGGATGACGTCCAGCTTGTAGCCCTTCGGCAGCGTGGGCAGCACTTCGTTCACGCGGGCCTTGATGCCGTCCACGACCTCGATGGCGTTCGTGCCGGACTGCTTGCGGATCATGACCACGACCGCGGAGCGGCCGGCCACGGTGGCCGCGGACTCCACCTCGGACATGCTGTCTTCGACGCGCGCCACGTCGCGCACCCGCACCGGCGTGCCACTCAAGTTCGTAATGGGGATGTCGCCGAAGTCTGCGGGCGATCCGACGCGGCCATACGTGCGCAGGGTCAGGTCGCGCACGCCCTGCTCCACCTTGCCGCCGGGGATCTGGATGTTCTGCGACTGCAGCGCGGAGACGACGTGCGCCGCCGTGAGGCCCTGCGCCGCGAGCTTGGCGTTGTCGACGATGACGTTGACCTGGCGAGGACGCGCGCCGATGACCAGCACCTGCCCGACGCCGTACACCGTCTCCAGGCGGCGGCGGAGATTCTTGTCGACGTACTCGGAGATGTCGCGCTGCGAGCCCGGACCGGAGACGGCGATGGTCACGACCGGAATCGCACCGGGGTCGAAGGTCTGAATGATCGGGTTCTCGGCGTCGGTGGGCAGGTCGGAGACGATGGTCGAGACCTTGTCGCGCACTTCCTGCGCGGCCACGTCGCGGTTCTTCTCGAGCGTGAACGAGATCATGACCACGGAGACGTTCTCCGAGGAGAAGGAGGTCAGCTCGTCGATGCCGCTGATGGTGTTGACCGCTTCCTCGACCTTGTCCGTGACCTCGGTCTCGACCTCTTCCGGCGCGGCACCCGGCAGCACCGTGGTGACGATGATGAACGGGAACTCGACGTTCGGAAAACGGTCCACACCGAGCTTCCCATACGAGAACGCGCCGACCACGACCAGGGCGAGAATGATCACCGTCGCGAAGACGGGGCGGCGGACGCAGATTTCAGCTAGTTTTTGCATTTGGTAGCTTTCGGCGGCGACTGTTGCTGGTTGCTATGTGGCTGGTTGCTTGCGGCGTCTAGCGAAAAACATCCGTCAGGCGACCAGGCACGAGGAACCAGCAACCAGCAACCAGCAACATCAATCCAGTCTCGTTTCCACCCTCGCGAACAGTCCCGGCCGCAGCCGGCCGTCGCGGTTCGCAAATTCGGCCTCGGCGAACATGGTGCGAGTCTTCGGGTCGATGACGCCGCCCACCGTCTTCACCACGCCTTCGAACTTCTCGTTGGGATAGGGATCGACGGTCGCGGTGACGCGATCGCCGGTGGTGATGCGCCCGAGGAAACGTTCGGGGATGGAGAAGCGGAGGCGGAGGGGCGACATCTGCACGACGACGAAGGCCACTCCGCCTTCGCCCAGGCGCGCGCCGATCTCGGTGCGCTTCTCGGCGACAACGCCGTCCACGGGCGAACGGAGCGTCGAGTCCGCGACCTGCTGGCGGATCAGCGAGGCCTGTGCGCTCGCGGACTGCAGCGCGGCGTTGGCCTGTTCGAACATCGCCTGCGAGCGGTCAAAGGTCGCCTTCGGGATCGAGCCTTTCTCGCTCAATCCCCTTTTGCGCTCGAGATCGCGCGCGGCTTCGTCGCGGGCGGCTTTGGCGCGGGCGACTTCCGCGTCCGCGGCGCGCAGGTTCAGGACGGCGTAGTCCGACTCGAGGACCAGCACCGGCTGACCCTTGCGGACGCGCGAGCCTTCTTCGACATGCATGCGCGCCACGCGGCCCGGCATTTTCGCGCTGAGCTCGGAGCGCACCGGCGAGACGAACTCGCCCGTCGCGGAGTACGTACCGTCGTCGGTCGCGACGACGGTACCGGTCGTCTCCGTCGTCGCGGCGGCGATGCCCGTGCTGACCGCCTGGACGTCCTGCGGGAGTTGCGGCGCCGCGGCAGTGCTGGTGGCCGTCGTCGCGGTCGTGTCGGTCGCCGCCTGCGACTCCTTCGAGCTGCACGAGAGCAGCGTCACCGGGAGCGTGAGGATGGAGAAAAGGATCAGAGAGCGCTTCATTCGTTCATCACTCCGTTTGGCCCTTCGACTGCGCTCAGGGCTGCGGCGGCGCCGAGCGCCGCCTTGATCTGTCCCGCGGCGAACCACACGCGCAGCTCGGCGAGATCGCGATTGAGAGTCTCTTCGGCCACGGCGCGGCGCGCGTCGGCCAGTGAGGTTTCGGAGGAGGCCACGTCCAGCGACGTCGCCTCCTGGGCGCGATAGAGCTCGAAGGCCTGGTCATACTCGGCCTGCGCGGCCTGGAGCTGCTCGTTCGCGAGCTGCAGTCCGATCTCGGCGGAGCGGAGGTCGGCAAGGGCGCGGCGGACGTCTTCGCGGGCGCCGATCTTCGCTTCCTCCAGCGCGATCCCGGCCCGCTTTTCCTGGCTCTTCGCGCCGGCCACGCGCGCGGTCACCTCACCCGACTGGAAGATCGGGACGGTGAACCGGAGCGCGCCATAGGCGTACTGGTTCGCGGGGAACGGCGTGCGCTGCTGAATGAAGCCGCCGTCGAAGCGGACCGTGGGCAGCCAGAAGCCGCGCTGCTTCGCCACTTCGAGCTCGGCGATGCGGACGTTGTTCTCGGCGAAGTCGACCTCGGCGCGCGACGCTTCCGCGCTGGCGACCAGCGTGGCTTCGTCCGGCAGCGTCGGCAGGTTGCGGGCGGGTGCCGACACTTCGATCGAACCGTCGAGATCGAGATCCGTCCGAAGCTGGGCGACGGCGTGCTCGCGCTGCTGCGCGGCCACGGCGAGCAGACGCTGCGCCGCCTTCATGGCCGTCTCGGCGCGCAACACGTCGACCTTCGTCACTTCGCCGGCCTCGAAGAAGGCCTGGGCCTGGGTGAGCCGGCGCTCGGCCAGCTCGATGTTGCGCTTCTCGACGTCGACGCGCCGATCGGCGTTCACCACGGCCAGGTAGCTCGACGCCACCCGCAACAGCGCCGCATCCTCGGTGCCGCGCACGCCGACGCGGGCGTTCTCGACGTTCAGCTTGGCCTGCGAGTACGCGCGCAGCTCGCGCCGCCCCGCGTAGATCGGCTGGTCGAGGGTGATGCGATACGCCCAGTCGTTGCGCGGGAGGATGGCGATGGCCTGATCGCCCTCGCCGAAACGCTGCTCCATGCTGTTGCGCGTGAGGTCGCCGTTCAGCGTGATGCGCGGCATGACCGCGGAGAGCAACTGGTCGCGCTGCGCAGTCGCCAGATCGACGTCCGTACGCGAGCGCTCGATCATGTTGTTCACGATCACCGCTCGCGCAAGAGCCTCATCGAATGTGAGGCGCGTCTGCGCGCTCGCGGCGAGCGCCCCCGACGCGAGGAGAGTTACCGCAAGAATTCGTTTCAACTCCGACTCCGTTTCCGAACGCCGTCCAGGATGAAGCTGGTGATGAAGTCGACGTCGGACCCTTCATCGGGCGACGACGGCTCGTTGAGGCGTTCGAGAATGATGGCAGTGCTGCCTTCCATGATGAAAAGCGCCAGTCTGTGGGGATCGACGCGGCGGATCTCGCCGCGGTCCATGGCCTGCTGCAGGATGTCCGCAAACTGCTGCGTGCGCTCGCGATAGCGGGGCTGGCAGTGCTGCCGCTGGCGACGCTGGTCCTGCGCCGAGCCCTCGGGGACGCGCAGCGAAATATACAGGCGGAAGAATTCGCGATTGGCCGTGAAGAAGGTGATCTTCGCCGCCATGATGGCCCGGACCTTCTGATCGAACTTCTCGTTCGAGGCGATGGCCTCGTCGATCTTCTCGAGGAGCTGCGACATCGCGCACTCGAACGTCTTCTCGACCAGCTCTTCCCGATCGCGGAAGTAGAGGTAGATGGTCCCCTTGGCGACGCCGGCCTCGTCGGCGATCTCCTGGATCGTCGCCGCGGCCATGCCCTTGCGGGCGATGACGCGCATAGCCGCGTCCTGAATGGTCTGGACGCGAAACTCCTGGACGACTTCTTCTTTGGACTTCATAGTCAGGCTACTGAACGAGCGGTCATTCGATCAGAACTTACGGTCAGTCGCAAGCACAAGACGATCGTCGTTGCCGGAACGTGACAGTGGAGCGGCGGGCTTTCAGCCCGCCGGTCCCGCGCTACACCTTCGGAACCATCGCCTCGTTGATCTGGATGAAGGCGTCCTTGCGCAGCG
>DATLOL010000156.1:0-47796 GCA_035536275.1 Thermoanaerobaculia bacterium | reverse complement strand
GGAGGCCTCCTCGTCGTCTCTCTGTGGGTCGATTGAAGCGTCGGCGTTACGTGTCTACGTCGAAGGCTGCGTTTTCGAAGGGGACTACCACCGCGCCGTAGCGCTCGATGACTGCGCGGGCGCCGACGTCGCCGCGCAGCGCGAGCAGCTCTTCGCGGAATGACGGGGCGAAGATCGCTGGCACTCCCGCGATGCCGGCGTAGCCGGTGGCCACGATCGGCGCGTCCACCGCAATCAGCGCGTGGAGATGCTCCGCGGTCACGAGCGGCTGGTCGCAGAGCGTGATGAGGATGCGCGCAGCGGGATCGGCGAGGCGCACCCCTTCACGGATCGACGAGGCCATGCCTTCATCCGCGGAGGGGTTGTTCTCGCGCGTCACGACGATGACCTCATCCGCCACCTCGCGGGCGATGCGCATCGCGCGATCGAGCAGCGTCTCACCTTCGAACACGACGTTCTGCTTGGGCTTTCCGAGGCGACGCGATGCGCCGGCCGCCAGAACCAGAGCCGCTACGCCAGGCATTGATCAGTTGGCGCGTGGATCGGCGCGTCCAGCTCACGCAGCGGTTTGGCTGAACGGCCACCGAGCACCGCCTGGATCTCCGACACGATCGAGAGCGCGATCTCCTCGGGCGTCTCCGCGCCGAGGTCGAGACCGACCGGGCTGAAGACCCGCGCGTCGCGCGCAGCGCCGAGTTCCGCGAGCAGCTCGTCGCCGCGCGTGCGCGGCCCGAGCAGGCCGATGTAATGAATGCGCGAGGCCAGCAGATTGCGCAGGATCTCGACGTCGCGCGGGAAGTTGTGCGTCATCACCACGGCCGCGTCGAATTCGCTGACGTCGATCGGATCGCGCGTCGTGACGACGTCCGCCCGCCACCCGGTCTGCCGCGCGACCTGCAGGACGGGGTCGACGTCCGGACCGCCGCCGAAGACGACGATCGCGCGCTCCGGCGCGATCACCTCGACCAGGGTCTCGCCGTCCGGGAGCGGCGTCGTCCACTCGACCGGCTCGCGGCCGTTCCGCGCGAACGCGAGCAGCCGCGGCGGGTGCGCCTCGTCGAACGGCTCGATGAGCAGCTCGACGACGCCGCGGCATCCGAGGCCGAGGCCGAAGACGAGATCGTCGTCGCGTGTGGAGTCGTAGGTGACCAGGCGCGGCTGCATGTCCGCAAGCCAGGGCTGGATGCGCTCCGCGAGGTCGCGCTCCAGACATCCGCCGCTGATCGCGCCCGTGGCCCGGCCGCTCTCCGCGATGACGGCGCGCGCGCCGGCGCGACGATACGTGGAGCCGTGCGTGCGCACGACCGTCACCAACACGCCGCGGGGCGTGCTGCGGATGGCGTCGCGGACGCGGTCGATCTCGTGCACGACAGGATGGTACGCCGGGCGCATGGGCGTTTGGAATGCGGTGGGTTGTTGTGACGATGTTTTTGCTGGCGTGTTCGCGGTCAGAGGATGAGCCCCTCACCCCTACCCTCTCCCCGTCCCGGGGAGAGGGGGCGTATGACGTGGTGATTCGCGGCGGGGACGTCATCGACGGGACCGGCTCGCCGCGCCGCCGTGCGGATGTGGGGATTCGTGCGGACATGATCGTCACCATCGGCGATCTGTCGAAGGCGACGGCGGGAACGTTCATCGACGCGAAGGGACAAGTCGTCACCCCCGGCTTCATCGATCTCCTCGGCAACTCGCAGGCTGCGGTGCTGCTCGATCCGAAGCTGGAGGGAAAGATCCGCCAGGGCGTCACGACCGAGGTGACCGGCGAGGGGCATTCCCCGGGTCCGCAGAACGACGAGATGCTCGCGGAGATGGAGCGCACGAAGCCCAAGGGCTGGCCGAAAGTCACCTGGCACACCCTCGGCGAATTCATGGACGTCGTGGCGAAGAAGGGCTCCGCGTTGAACTTCGCGTTCTACGTCGGTGCCGCCAACTCGCGGGAGATGGTCCTCGGCCACGCCGACCGCGCGCCGACGTCCGCGGAGTTGCGCGAGATGGAGGCGATCACGAAGAAGGCCGTTAACGAAGGCGCGGTCGGCGTGTCGTCGGCGCTGATCTATCCGCCGGGACGCTTCGCGACGACCGAGGAGCTGATCGCACTGGCGCGCGTGGGCGGGTCGTACTGGACGCACATGCGCAGCGAGTCGAGCAACATCGACGCGGCGATCGACGAGGCCATCCGCATCGGGCGCGAGGCCAAAGTGCCGGTCAACATCTTCCATCTCAAGATCGGCGGCACCGCGAACGCGGGACGCATGCCGCAGATCCTCGCGAAGATCGAAGCCGCGCAGAAGAGCGGCGTCGACATCGCGGCGAACATCTATCCGTTCACCGCGTCATCGACGGACCTGACCAGCGTCGTCAGCGCGTGGGCGCTGGAGGGCGGCTATCCGAAATTCAAGGAGCGGCTGAAGGATCCGACCACACGGCAGCGGATCGTTGCCGAGTTACGGGCTGGACGACTGAGGCCCGGCGCGGCGCCGGTGATCATCCGCGGCAATCCGTCGCGGCGGCTGGAGGACGTGGCGAAGTCGATGAACGTGGACCTCGCCGAGGCGGCGGTTCGTCTGTTCGAGGGCGCGGACAAGTCGCCGCTGGCGATCTTCCCCTCCTCCGCCAGCGAGGCGGACATGAAGGCCGCGCTGGTGAAGCCATGGGTGGCGTTCGGATCCGACTCCGGCGCGGTGGTCGAGGCGATGAAGGAGTACGGCGGCCATCCCCGCGCGTACGCGACCTTCTCGCGCGTGCTCGCAAAGTACGTCCGCGAGGAGAAGCTCCTCACCCTCGAGGAGGCGGTGCGCAAGATGACGTCGCTGGCCGCGTCACGCGCCGGGTTCAAAGACCGCGGCATTCTGCGCGAAGGGATGAAGGCCGACGTGATCGTCTTCGATCCGCGGAAGGTGCAGGACCGCTCCACGTACGAGGGCCCGCATCATTTTTCGGAAGGTGTGTCGCACGTGCTCGTGAACGGCACGCCGGTGCTGCGCGATGGCGCGATGACCGGCAAGCTGCCGGGCCGCATCCTCAGGCGCGCAGCACGGTGAAGACCGCGGCGAGGAGCGACGTCGCCATGAGGAACATGCTCGTCCCGAACGTGACCGCCCACACGACCAGCCCTTTGACGAACACGATCACGCCCCGCTGGCCGTAAACGCGGCGAAGCGCCAGGTAAATGTAGATCCAGGCCACGACCGACGTGATCGCCATCAGCACGAGGTTGCTCGTATTCCGCGCGACCCCCGTCCAGAAGTGCAGTGGCCAGAGCAACAACGACAGCACGTACGAGAAGCACATGTAGTGCGTGCCCCAGACGAGATGCTCGGTGAAGTAGCGGCGGAAGTAGAGCAGCTTCAGAACCACGGCGATGGAGACGATGCTGAGCATGCTCACCAGAGACATGTTCTTCTGCCAGCGGTGCTCGATCCGGGTCTTGACCTCCTCGTATTTCAGGTCGCGTTTGGCCGCTCCGGTTTTCAGCAGCTTCTCGAGACGGTGCTCCGGGTCCGTGCTCATCAGAACATCGAGGCTGTACACCGCCACCGGCTTGAACGCGCTGTAGGCGATGAACGTGATTGCGAAGAGGGTGATGAAGAGCCGGATCGGCGCGATGTAGCGCTTCTTCCGTCCGGCGAAGTACTCGGCGGTGAGCTGCCCCGGCATCAGCATCAGCTCGCGCAGCGTCCGGAACAGTTTCGAGTCGAGATGAATCAGCTCGTGCACGAGGTCGTGCGCGAAGTGGCCGACGGTGAGGTCGTGATGGCTCGGCTGCTTCTCGCCGCAACGCGCGCAGAAGACGTCGACCAGGGTGTTGCCGCAATTCGTGCAGGCGGCGCGCGGGAGCTCAGTCATACGCGGAGATAGATTCGCTTCCAGTGCAGGATGCTCAGCAATCCATACCACACCGCGACGAACAGGAGCGCCCAAAGGAGCGACGCGAGCTCCGGCGGAAAGTACGGTTTGAACAGCGTCCGGTAGCTCAACGCCTGCAGCGAGACGCCGTCGATCTTGATGATGCCCAGCAGCCGGGCCATGACTCCGGAGCCGAGGAACGCGATCAGCGGGTTCAGTCCGAAGACGTCGAACGGCTTCGCCGGCAGCCACTTCATCCAGATCGCCAGCAGCACGCAGGCGGCACCCGCGGTGAACACGACGTACGAGCTGGTCCAGAGATTCTTGTTGATCGGAAAAACCAGCCCCCACGAGGACGAGAGCGCGCTTGTAGGCCTTGATGGCGTGCTCGATGCGGCCCAGGTCTTCGAGCGCGCCGCCGAGGTTGAAGGAGGCGGTGCTGCGACGACGGAGCGATGACCGGCAAGCTCCCCGGCCGCACGCTCAGGCGTTAACGCAGGAGCGACACATCGACGCCGAGCTTGCGCGCACGCTCGCGGGCCTGCTCCAGCTCCCGCGGATGATTGGACTGCTTCGCGGCGATGGCCAGCAGCAGGTACGCCTCGGCCGAGGCCACGCTGTCGCGGTCGCGCAGCAGTTTGCGCAGGCGGCGGTACGCGCCCTCGGCGTCGCCGCGGCGCAGATCGAGCCGCGCCTCGAGAATGTCCACCGCGGACTTGAAGAAGACGCGACGCCACCCGGCCACCGACGTCGTCGCCGTGCGCAGCGAGGCCGCGGCGCCGGCATCGCGTTCCTGCTCGAGCTGCGCGCGGGCCAGGCCGAGGTGGATCTGCGCGACGAGAAACTCGCGCTCGACCTTGGTCACCTCGCGCTTGAGCGAGCCTTCCAGGTTGACCCCGATCTCGATCTCCACGTCCTCGGTGGGATCCGCGGCTAGCGCCGCGCGGTACTGCGTCTCGGCCTCGCTCCATTTCCCATCGGCGGCCAGTTCCTCGGCGCGCTCGTACAGCACGCGGCGCGGGTTGCGGCGCTGGTCGTAGAAGCGCGCCAGCACCTCGCCGCGCGGATCGAGCTTGAGGCGCTTCGGCTCGAACATCACGTCGAACTCGAAATCCGTCTCCGCACCGCGAACGACCATGTTTCCGTAGACGTAGCCCGTACCTTCGTCCGGTCGCAGCTTCTTGTTCTTCACGTCGTCGGGATTGAGGACCTCGATGCGCACGGGCACGAACATCGGCATGCGCGTGATCTCCGCCGCGGGCGCGCGGGCGCGCTGAACGCGCAGCGCGCCCTTCGGATCGCGGGCCACGCGGTAGACAAAGTGCGGGTCGCGGTTCTGCCGCGCCGTGCCGGTCACCGTCCACTTCCCCGGTTGCGACTGCGCGAACTCGTACGAGTACGAGACGTCCGGCAGCCCGGTGCTGTAGATCCACTGCCGCGCGAAGGGCTCGATCTCGAGCTTCGTCGCGTCGGACAGCAGCTCGATCAGCTCCTCGGTCGAGACGAGCGTGAATGCAGCGCGCTCGATGACCGTCTTCAATGCGGCGTCGAACCGCTTCTCGCCGACGACACGGGCGAGCATCATCATCACCAGCGCGCCCTTGTCGTAGATGATCGACTCGTATGCCGACGGCGCACGCGAGGACGACAGGCGGTGGCCGAGGACCAGGGGCCCGACCGACTCCACGGTGCGGCCGTCGGGTGTCGTGTCGGTGAGGCTCGTCTGCCATCCCGAGGTCAGCGTGACCTTCATGCGGTCGTTGAACTGCAGCTTGTCGCGCGTGTAGCGCATGGCCATGTATTGCGCCATCGCCTCGCTGATCCACTGCGCGCGGTAGTTGCGCCAGCCGATCACGTGACCCCACCACTGATGCGACAGCTCGTGCGCGACGATGGCCCGGCGGTCGGCGACGCGCAGGAGCGCGGCCAGCATGGCGTAGTCGCGCATCATGTCGACGGAGATGGTCATGAACGAGAGCAGCGACTGCGAGTGCCGGCGCGGAACGGTGACGACGGTGAGGTGATCGCCGGGATAGGCGCCGAGCATCTCCTCGAGCCAGGGCAGCGCGGTCTCGATCGTCGAGCGGATCTCTTTGCGGATGTCTTCTTCGAGCTTCGCGCCGGATGCGTCGAAGCCGAGGGCGACGTTCACGTGTCCGACCTTGAACTCCTCGACGTCGAAGGTACCGATCTCGAAGCCGAAGTCGCTCGTCACCGTCTCGAGGACGTACTTCGCCCACGGCGTGCCGTCGGGATTCGTGCCGCTCGCGGTTTTGCGTCCGGCGGCGAGGAGCTGGAGCTTCTTCGGCCAGCGGAACGTCACGTCGTACGTTGCCCGATCCATGATGTCGGCCTGCGGATACCAATGCTCGGGATCGCGGACGGCGTAGGTCTTCCGTCCCTCTTTCTCGACCGCGACGCCGGAGTACTCGACGGCGATGTCGAAGCGCGAGCCGGCCGCGGGCGCATCGGGCAGGACGATGACGAGGTCGTCGCGCCAGCGATGATGCGGAAGCGCGGCGCCGTTGGCGTCCCTGACGCGTTGCACCTGTAGATCGGGATGGAGGCTGAGGGACATGACGCGGCGTCCGCCCGCGGCGGCGAGCATCGAAATGCGCGACTTGGTGCGCATCAGCAACGTGCCCGGCTCGATGGTGACGTCGAGGACGTAGTGCTCGGGCCGGAACGCGGGTCCGGCCTCGGGCGACTTCGGATCGAGCCGCACGGACATCCATGTGTTCCACATGCCGAAGTCTTCGACGCGCGCGCCGATGCCGCGTCCGCGGCGCTGCTCGCGCGCGAGCTGGCGCTCGGCGCGACGCTTCTCGCGCGCGGTCAGATCCTCGGGGATGAACTGCCCGAGCGTGATTTCCTCTTCGGAGCTCGGATCGACGGCGAAGAGGAACTCACCGGCGTTCTCGCTCTCGAACAACGCGGCGAAGAACGTCTGCGCGAACGCTTCGCCGATATGATCGGCAAGCAGGTTCGGGATCACCCCCAGGCCGGAGCGATACGGTCCCTTCTTCCACGCGTCGTACCTCGCCGCCGCTTTCGCGGAGACGTCGACGGTCGCGGGCTGCCCGCCGCGCAGTTTCGCGACGATGGCGTCGGCGGCGGTGACGATCACGGCGCCCGTGAAGTCTTCCTCGAAATCGCGTTTGCCGGTGAAGAGCTCGAGCTGCGAGGCCTCGATCGCATCCGGCGGATCGAGCGCGATCGTCCCCTCACCCACGAACACGACCTCGGCCGCGCCATCGCGCGTGACCGAGGCCGGGATGAGCGTGCCGCGCCGCAGCGTGATCGTGGCGCCGCCCGCGTTCAGCACGACGTCCTGCACGCTGACGGCTTTCGCGGGCTCGAGCACCGCGAACTCGATGCGCGCGACTTCGTCGCCCGCTGCGGACGTGACGAGGAACAGCGCGAGGAGGAGTTGCTTCATACCCGAAGATAGAGTCGCTTCCGGTCCAGAAGCCACAGCAATCCATACCACACCGCGACGAACAGGAGCGCCCACAGGAGCGACGCCAGCTCCGGCGGAAAGTACGGTTTGAACAGCGTCCGGTAGCTCAGCGCCTGCAGTGAGACCCCGTCGATCTTGATGATGCCCAGCAGCCGGGCCATGACTCCGGAGCCGAGGAAGGCGATCAGCGGGTTCAGTCCGAAGACGTCGAACGGCTTCGCCGGCAGCCACTTCATCCAGATGGCGAGCAGCACGCAGGCGGCACCGGCGGTGAACACGACGTACGAACTGGTCCAGAGATTCTTGTTGATGGGGAAGACCAGCCCCCACGCCAGTCCGGCCGCGATGCCGCACGCGCCGGCGATGGTCAACGTCTTGACGTTCCGCTCTTTCACGAAACGGGCAGCGAGCACGCCGAGGAGGGCGGTGGCCACGGCGGGGATCGTGGAGAGCGGCCCCTCCGGGTCCCACGTCTTCGCCTGCTTCCACAGATGCGCCTCGGGCACCAGCGCCCGGTCGACCTGCGCGGCGACCGTCGCGGGCGGCGGCTCCAACGGCCCGCGCGTGAGCACGAACCAGTAGCCGAGGAGGATCACCGCCACGAGGACGGCGATCGCGCGCCGCGACGCGCGCCACGCGATCAAAGCAGCGAGGATGTACACGATGCCGATGCGCTGCAGGACGCCGAACCAGCGCAGCGTGTCGAATCGAAAGTACGGGAAGAGATGCAGCAGCACGCCGCAGAGGATGATCAGCGCCCCTCGCCGCAGGATCCCCCTCGGCTCTTTCTTCGACAGCTCGGTGGTGATCCCGGCGATGAAGAGAAAGAACGGGAAGATGAGGTCCGTGGGCGTCCAGCCGTGCCACTCGGCGTGGCGCAGCGGCCAGTAGATCGCCGACCACGTGCCGGGGTTGTTGACGAGGAGCATGGAGGCGACGGTGAAGCCGCGCATCGCATCGAGGGCCTCGATGCGGGTTGCTGTGTTGCTGGTTGCTGGTTGCTCGTGCGGCATGGCGCGAAACAACATCAGGCCGAGAGCGCGCGATACGACTTCAAGTGTCGCAATGCCGCCTGTTTCTCCCCTCGCCTCTCGTAGATCCCGGCCAGGTTGTAGTGCGCGTCGGCGTTGTCGGGATCGAGGACGAGCGCGCGTTTGTAGGCCTTGATGGCGTCCCCGACGCGGCCCAGGTCTTCGAGCGCGACGCCGAGGTTGAAGGAGGCGGTCTCGTGGTCGCGGTCGGCTTCAAGCGCGGCGCGGTAGTGCTTCTCCGCCGCGGCGGGCGCCCCTTCCTCGTGCAGGAGGCGGCCGAGGTTCACGTGCGCATCGGCGTGCTCGTCGTCCGCCGCGATGGCGCGCTCGTACGCATCCTTCGCCTCGGCCGTCGACGTCATCTCCAGCTCGCAGGCGAGCTCGTACCACTCGTTGGCGCCGAGGTCGGCGCGCCTGCGGGCGTCGGCGGCGGCGCGCATCAGGAGCGGCGTCGCTTTCTCCGCGAGATCGGCGACGGAGAAATCGAACAGCGACTGTCCGGACTCGGGATTCCACACCGCCTCTCCATCGCGGACCACGACCTGCTCGCCTTCGGCCGAGATGCGGACGCCGGTCAACGAGCTGCCGTCGGGGAGCTGCTCGCGGAGACGCTGCAGCACGCGCTTCACCTTGCGCTGCGGGATGCGCGCGGCGGTGAGCTCGCTGGCGGTGCGGAGGATGATCAGATCGTGAAAGCCGAAGCGCAGCTCGCCGCGCGGCCCGCGCTCGGGGTCGAGGAAGCCCTTCGTCGCATAACCGCGGATCTGCGCCGGCGAGAGCCCGAGCATCGCCGACACGTCACGAAGGGAGTAGGACATGCCGGGATCATTTTAACCGGCACGTCCCGTTTCAGCGCATTCGCTTCGCCGCCGCCGCGACCTTCGCGCGGGGAGCGCGTTTCGGCGCCTTCCGCTCGGCCTTGGCCTTGATCGGCATCTTCCCCGCCGGCTTCGGCGCGGCCGCTTTGGCCGGCGCGGACTTGGCGGAGCCGCCGCCGAGAGACGCGCGCAGCGCTTCCATCAGATCGATGACCTGCGCCTTCGGCTGTTCGATCTCGATGCCGGTGATCTCCTCGCCCTGGATCTTGCGGTCGATGAGGCCGCGAATGCGGTCCGCGACTTCATCGCGGTACTGCGACGGATCGAACTTGTCGCTGGCGCTCATCTCCGCGAGCTGCACGGCCATCTTCAGCTCGTTCTCTTTCACCTCGGTATCGCCGAGATCGATCTCGTCGATGGCGCGGATCTCGTTCGGGTAGTAGAGCTGCTGCATGACCAGTCCCTTGCCCAGGGGACGGATGACGACGATGTAACCCTTGCCGCGGGCGGCGTACTTGGCGACGGCCCAGTGGCCGGTCTCCTCGAGCGCGCGGGCGAGCAGGGTGTAGGCGCGCGAGCCGCCCTTGTCGGGGCCGAGGTAGTACGGCTTGGCGAAGTAGATCGGATCGACCTGATCGGACTTCACGAACTCCGTGATATCGATCTGCTGGGTCGACTTCTCCTCGAGCTCCTTCAGCTCGGCCTCGTTGAAGAGGACGTACTGGCCCTTGGAGAACTCGTAGCCCTTGGCGATCTCGGAGCGCTCGATGGTGCGCTCGTCACGGGGGCAGAAGAGCTGCTGCTGCACGCGCGAGCCGCAGTCCCTGTGGAGCATGTTGAACGAGATCTTCTCGGACGTCTCGGCGGCGGAGAACAGCTTCACCGGGATGGAGACGAGACCGAACGCAATCTGACCGCTGGCAATGGCACGTGGCATTCCGTTTCTCCTCGAGAGACTCTTTCAACGAAGCCCCAAAGACCTTTATTCGTCACTGCCCAAGGGGTTGTGCATTTTACAATGCCCTGCGTTGAAACGCTACGAGCTCATCTGGAGCCAGGTCCGCAAAATCCCGCGCGGACGCGTCGCAACCTACGGCCAGATCGCCACGCTGGCCGGGCTGGACGGCCACGCGCGGCAGGTCGGTTACGCCCTGCACAACCTTCCTTCCCCGTCGGATGTGCCCTGGCACCGGGTGGTGAACGCGAAAGGCGAGATCAGCCCCCGCAGCGCAGGCGACTCGCATGAGTTGCAGGAGCACCTGCTCCGCGCCGAAGGCGTGGAGATCGACCTGCGGGGCAGGATCGATCTGAAACGCTTCGGCGTAAAATCGCGACATGCCAAGCATCGTCCTCAGCGACCCTGAGATCATGAGCGGCACCCCCTGCTTCCGCGGAACGCGCGTGCCGGTGAAGACTCTGTTCGACTACCTCGCGCACAACCACCCGCTGGACGAGTTCCTGGACGACTTTCCGACGGTCTACCGGGACCAGGCGCTCGCCGCGTTGCAGGAGGCGCAGGAGAAGCTTCTGGCTCCGTACGATGAAGCTGTTGCTATCGAGTATCTAGCTGCGGGCCGCCGCCGTCCCGGCGGCTGACGTGGCGGCGTCCCGCCGCCACGTGCGGGCGGCGAGACGCCGCCCGGCCAGCCGGCGAGGACGCCGGCGCTCCACTGGGTGCCGATGGTTGCGACTCTCGACGAGCCGCAAGCAACCAGCAACCAGCAACCAGCAACACAGTAACCAGCAACCTCGAACCTACCGCTCCACTGTCACCGGCGGCACCACCACGGGTTTGCGCGGGTTCTTCTCCAACTCCGCGAGGAGCACCTTCACCGCGGCTTCCAGCGACGGGTCCTGGCCGGCGGCCACGAGGTCCGGGCGGTCGACCACCTCGATGTCCGGCGCCACCCCCACCCCTTCCACCGCCCACATCCCCTCGGTGTCGAAGAAGCGGAACGCCGGCGCGGAGATGCTGCCGCCGTCCATGAGGCCGGGGTTGCCGGAGATGCCGATCAGGCCTCCCCACGTGCGCGTGCCGATGATCGGTCCGAGCTTGCGCTTCCGGAAGTAGTACGGGAGCGCATCGCCGCCCGAGGCGGAGTAGCCGTTGATGAGCATCGCCTTGGGGCCGGAGTGCGCGAAGGCCGGCGTCACGTTCGGCTGCAGGTTGCGGCGCGCCCAGTACGACAGCACCGGACGCTCCAGCAGCTCGATCATGCGATCGGGGATGAAGCCGCCGCCGTTGTAGCGGTCGTCGATGATGAGTGCCTCTTTGTCGACCTGCGGATAGAAACCTTTGAACAGCTCGCGATTGCCTTCCGCGGCCGTGTTGGGGAGATGCATGTAGCCGATGCGGCCGTTCGACGCCTTGTCGACGTACGCCCGGCGCGACGCCACCCAGTCGAGATAGCGCAGGTTGGTCTCGCGCTTCACAGGCCGCACCTTCTCCTCGCGCGCGCCCGCGGCCTCCGGCTTCGAATTCACGAGCAGCGTGACCACGCGGTCGGCCTTGTTCTCGAGGAGGCGATAGAAGTTGTCGACGTTCGCCGTCGGCACTCCGTCCACGGCGAGGATGTAGTCGCCTTCCCGGACCTTCACGCCCGGTTCGGTGAGCGGCGAGCGGAAGGACTCGTGCCAGTTCTCGCCGGGATAGATCTTGGCGATGCGGAAGACGCCGGAGTCGGCGACGATCTCCGCGCCGAGGAGGCCGTTGTCGACGCGCTTCGGATTGCTTTCCGCCGGCGCGCCGACGTACACGTGACCGGCGTTCAGCTCACCGGCGACCTCGCCGAGGATGTAATCGAGGTCGCCGCGGTGGGCGACGAAGGGCAGGAGCTGGCCGTACTTCTCGCGGATCCCGTTCCAGTCCAGACCGTGCATGTTCGGGTCGTAGAACCAGTCGCGGAGGATGCGCCACGCGTCCGTGAACTCCTGCTGCCACTCGGCCCGCGGATCGATCTTCATCTCCATCGTGTCGAGCTTGAGCAGCGACTCGGCCGGCTTCTGTCCCGTCTTGGGGCTGATGATCGAGAAGTTCGGGCCGATGCGGGCGATGATCTTCTCGTTGTTCGGCGAGATGTCGTAGCCGCGGAGCGACTCGAGGATCGTCTCTTCCTTGCGGTCGTCGATGTTGTAGAGCTTCAGCGAGCGCTCGTCGTCATCGCCTTTGATGTAGAGGATGCCGTTCGCGAGGGGGGTCAGCGTGTTGTAGACGCCCGAGCCGCCGGGAATCGCGCGGACGCGGTTCTCGAAGCCGGCCGGATCGATCTTGACGATGACCGGACCCTTGTCGTCCTTCTTCGGCTCCGGTGCCGGCGGCGAGGTGGCTTTTTCCTCGTCGCTCTGCGGGAGGAACAGCGCCGGGCCGTCGGCGGAGAGCATCCCGACGTAGACGCGGGTCGGATCGGTGTAGACGTAGTTGAACTCCCACGAGCTGAACGTGAGATTGAAGTCGCGGTTGGAAGTGAAGTAGAGGTAGCGGCCCTTCGGATCGAAGACCGGCTCGTTGTCGTCGGTGCGGCCCGAAGTGAGGCGGTGCGCCTTGTCGTCGCCGACGTTGTAGACGAAGATCGAGCCGAAGCGGGACACGTTCAGCTTGGTGTAGGTCACCCACTTCGAGTCCGGCGACCAGCGATAGTGGGTGATGTCGCCGTATTCGTCCTTGTCGGCGGTCGTCACCTTGCCGCTGGTGACGTCGAGGATCTGCAGCGCGTGATCCTTGTCCGAGAACGCGAGCATCTTGGAGTCGGGCGACCAGATCGGCGTAAAACGCCACGCCTTCGCATTGTTCGTGATCCGGCGCTCGGTGGTGTTGTTGTCGGCGGCGCGGACGTAGACCTCGTAGTCGCCGCTGCGATCGGAGAGATAGGCGATCCACTTGCCGTCCGGCGACCAGTTCGCGTCGCGCTCGCGGACGCCCGGGGTCTGGGTGAGATTGCGGATCTCCCCTTCCTTCGCGGGCACGGTGAAGATCTCCCCGCGGGCGACGAACAGCGCACGCGCGCCGGTCGGCGAGAGACCGTAGCTCTCGATGTTGTCCTTCACGTTCTTGAAGTACGGGAGCGTGTTGCGGAAGTCGCCGTAGACGCGGATCGGAATCCGCTCGCTCTTCTGCGTCGCATGGTCGAAGCGGTGCAGCCAGCCGCCGCTCTCGTAGACGACGGAGGTGCGGTCGCCGCTGGGCCAGAGCACGTCGTAGTCGGCGTGATTGGTGACCTTCTTCGCCTGCTTCGACTTGAGGTCGTACGCCCAGAGGTTGAGGCGGCCGTTCTCGCGGTCGGAGGTGAAGTAGATCGTGTCGCCGACCCAGACCGGCTGGTTGTCGGTGTACTGGTTGGTGGTGAGCTGCTCGGCCTTGTTCGCCGCGAGGTCGTAGATCCAGACGTCCTGCGCGCGGCCGCCGCGGTAGCGCTTCCAGGTGCGGAACTCACGCTCGATGGGCGTGTAGGCGAGCTTCTTTCCGTCGGCGGAGTACGAGCCGCCGCTGCCTTCCGGCACTTTCAGCGCGGTCTCCATGCCGCCCGCGAACGGCACGACGTAGTGCGCGGGCATGCGATCCGACCAGGGCAGTCGATGGGGATTGAAGAGGATGCTCCTGCCGTCCGGCGTCCAGTCGAGAACGCGGTTGTCGATGCCACCGCGCGGCGGCAGCGGTCCGACGTCGTTGTAGAACGTCAACTGCCGCGGCGCTCCCCCTTCGGCGCTGATGACGAACACCTGCCGGCTCCCGCTGTAGTCACCGGTGAAGGCGATCCAGCGCCCGTCCGGCGAGAACTTCGGGAAGTACTCCATGCCGGCGTCGGAAGTGAGGCGGCGGGCGTCGCCGCCTTTCGACGAGGCGATCCAGAGATCGCCGCCGTAGACGAAGGCGACCTGGTCGCCGTGGATGTCGGGTTGGCGCAGGAGCCGCGTACCGCGTTCCTGAGCCGAGGCGATCATCGCGGTTGCGAGGACCAGCACAAACGTGATCAGCTTTTTCATGGCGCCGCTGCATAACACGGAACCGGAGGTCTTCGATGCGTCGTAGCTTGTCAATTCTGTTACTTCTCACCCTGGCGGGCTGCGCATCGAACACGGCCAAGCGTCCCGCGAACATCCCCCAGCCCGATCTCGGGGCACGGCTGGTGAACCCGCTGTTCTTCGGATCGAGCACCGAGGCCGCCGCGACGATCGAGGTGGGGATCCGCAACCGGGCCGCGGTCCCGATCATCCTGCGGCGGGTCGAGATCGCCTCCCCGGGCATGGGCCAGTACACGATCCTCGCGCGCCCCCGCGACTACCGCGAGACCATCGCACCAGGCGAGGAGAAGGTGATCACCGCCTTCGCGACGGCGATCGCGCAAACGACGACGCGGCCGACCGAGCCGCTGTCGCTGCGCGTGATCGTGGAGTTCACCAACAACGAGGGGGCAGTGTGGCGGGAGATTCTGATGTTGCGGGAGCGGTAGCTGTTATCGGTTGTCGGTTGTCGGTTGTCTGTGACTTATCGCCTGAAGGGACGGTGAGCCGATCATCGAAACTGCGGCCTCGAGCGCCGACTCTCAGACAACTGACAACCGACAACTGACAACACTCAATCAAAGCCACCGCACCGTCAGATCGATCAGCCATTTCTTCAGCTTCCCGCCGTAGGGAGGGAACAGCAGCTCGATTGCGCTGAATGGCAGTTTCTGCTCGAGCACTCCCCGCGGGTTCGAGAACGCCTCGAAGCCGGAGAAGCCGTGCGAGCGCCCGAGGCCGCTGTGACCGACGCCGCCGAATGGCAGGTCCAGGGCGTAGAAGTGAATCATCGTGTGATTCACGACCGTCCCGCCCGCGCGCGTGTGGGCAAGGATTTCGCGGACCACCCGGCGGCTGCGGCTGAAGATGTAGAGGACCAGCGGCTTCTCGCGTTTGCCGATCACCTCATAGGCCTCGTCCAGCGAGCGATAGGTCAGCACCGGGAGGACGGGGCCGAAGATCTCCTCCTGCATGACCGACGCATTCGGGTCGAGGTTGGAGAGCACGGTCGGCTCGATCTCGCGTCCGCGGCACGTACCGCCCAGCTCCACCTTCGCGCCGGACGACACGGCCTCGCTGATCAGTCTCTGCACGCGCGCGGCGTGACGCTCGTTGACGATGATGCCGCGCGAGCTTTCGCCGCCGAGGGCGGCGATGGCGGAGCGGAGCTTCGGGAGAAACACGTCGCGGACGGACTCGTCGACCAGCAGATAGTCGGGCGCGATGCAGACCTGTCCGGAGTTGTAGAACTTTCCCCAGGCCAGCTTGCGCGCGGCGTCGTCGAGGTTCGCCGTGCGGTCGACGATGATCGGCGACTTTCCTCCCAGCTCCAGCGTGACCGAGGTGAGATGCTCTGCCGCGGCCTTCATCACCACCCGTCCCACGGCCGGGCTGCCGGTGAAAAAGATATGGTCCCACTTCTTTCGCAGCAGCGCTTCGGCCACCGAGGCATCGCCCTCGACGATGGCCACTTCGTTCTCGTCGAAGAGGTCGCCGATGATGCGTTTCATGCACGCGGCCGAGGCGGGCGTCATCTCGGACGGCTTGAGGATCGCGCAGTTGCCCGCGGCGATCGCGGACATGAGCGGCGCGAGCGTGAGGTTGAACGGAAAGTTCCACGGCGCGATGACCAGCACCACGCCCTTGGGCTCGTAGACGATCTTCGATCGCGAGCCGGCCAGCGCCAGTCGCGTGTTGACGCGATGGGGACGCATCCAGCGGCGCAGGTGACGGATGGCGTGGCGCGCCTCGCTGACGATCGGATAGATCTCGGAGAGGTCGACTTCCGCGGCGGGCTTGCGGTAGTCCTTCCACATCGCTGCGCGGATCTCGTCGCGCCGGTCGTGCATGGCCTGCTCGAGGCGGCGGAGCTTCGCGATCCGCTGCGCCGCCGTCGTGGCTCCGACGGCGGCGCGATGTTCCTGCTGGATGCGGTAGAGGCGCTCGATCTCGTTGTGCGCCTCGGTGATCAACTGCGGGAATGCCGTCACAGCGGCGATTCTACGGGAAGACGATCTCGGCGATGTTCTCGATCGGGATGTGCTCGAACTGGCCGCTCACGTGAAGGCGTCCGTCGACGTCGACCTTGTAGCGCTCCTGGCAGGTGTCGGTGAAGATCACTTCCATCACCTCGCCGGTCTTGAGGGTGAGGGTCATCTTCTGCGCGTTCCCCGTGCAGCAGGCGCCCGCGGACACGGTCTGCGCCGGCCCGGTCACCTTCGCCATCTGCGACCGGTGGATGGTCACCTGCGTGCTGTCCGTGATCTTGCAGAAGTCCTCGGACTCGGACTCGACGTAGCCGGTAAAGACGGGATATCCGAACTTGATCGACTCCGTGTCGAGCACCTTCGTCTCGCCGGTCACCAGGCGGACGGTGGTGGTGGGCGTGGAGGTCATGCGGATGGTCAGCGTGGTCGCGCCGGTCGGCGTGACCGAGGCGGTGGTGGGCTGGTAGCCGGAGCGCGCGACGGTCACGACGATCGTGCCGAAGCCGGTCACGCTCTTGAGGTCGAAACGTCCCTGCGTGTCCGTGGCATCGAAACGGTTGCCGCCGGCGCTGACTTCGGCGCCGATGACGGGCTGTCCGGTCACGTTGTCGACGACCGTACCGTTGATCAGAGGCACGCTGAACTGTCCCGGAGGGGTGCGGTGGCCGACCGCGCGATTCTTGGCGAAGGCCGGGACGGCGATGGCCGCCATGACGAGCAGAGCTACAGCCAGGGAGCGATAGGGCTTGGCGGGATTCATGGATCTCCTTGCAGTTGTGTTGCGGCGATCGAGGACGCCGAGAGAGTGACGCGATGGTACCACTCATGAAGGTTATACGTACAAACGAATGGTGACGTCGGAGGCAGCGATATACTCCGCTCCGCCTCAGCGACCGCACGCAGTTTTTCCAACCGGAGGTTTTATGCGTTTCAAGCCGATGATGGGCGTCGCCGCGCTGTTGTTCGCGGCTGCCTGCTCGACCACCACCATCACCCCGGCCCCGACCGCCGAGCCCGCGGCAACGACGGAGTCCACCGACACGATGACCACGCCCGAGCCGACTGCTCCTCCCGCTCCCGCCGGACCGACTGCCGAGGACGCGGCGCGCTTCGTCGAACAGGCCGAGGCGCGGCTGGCGAAGCTCAATGAGGACCAGCAGCGGGCCGCGTGGGTGCAGTCGACGTACATCAGCTACGACACGCAGATCATCGCCGCGCGCGAGAACGAACGGCTGATCAACGCCGGCGTCGAGCTCGCGAAAGGCGCCGCGCGCTTCGACGGCCTCGAGCTGCCGTACGACGTCCGCCGCAAGCTCAACCTGATCAAGCTCGGTCTCGTCTCCCCCGGCCCGTCGGATCCCGCGCTGACCGCGGAGTTGGCGACGCTCGCCGCCGCGCTCGAAGCCGACTACGGCGCCGGCAAATACTGCCCGCCCGGCAAGAGCGGCGACGACTGCCTCGACGTCAACGAAGTCTCCAGCATCATGCGCACGAGCCGCGACCCGAAGAAGCTGCTCGAGGTGTGGCGCGGCTGGCAGACCATCTCGCCGCCGATGCGCGAGCGCTACACGCGCTTCGTCTCGCTGATGAATCAGGGCGCGCGCGAGCTCGGCTTCTCCGACGTCGGCGCGATGTGGCGCTCGAATTACGACATGCCGCCCGACCAGTTCGCGGGCGAGATGGACCGCCTGTGGACGCAGGTCAAGCCGCTCTACGACTCGCTGCACTGCTACGTGCGCTCGAGCCTCGTGAAAAAATACGGCTCCGAGGTCGTGCCGCCGGACGGTCCGATCCCCGCCCACCTCCTCGGCAACATCTGGTCGCAGGAGTGGGGCAACATCTACGACGTCGTCGCGCCGCCGAAGTCGAACTCCGGCTACGACCTCACCCAGATCCTGGAGAAGCGCAAGGACATCGACGCGAAGGAGATGGTCCGCTACGGCGAGCGCTTCTTCACCTCCCTCGGATTCGAGAAGCTGCCGGAGACCTTCTGGGACCGCTCGATGTTCGTGCAGCCGCGCGACCGCGACGTGGTCTGCCACGCCAGCGCCTGGGACATCGACAACGTCGACGACCTCCGCCTCAAGATGTGCATCGAGAAGAATGCGGAGGACTTCACCACCGTCCACCACGAGCTGGGACACAACTTCTACCAGCGCGCGTACAACCACCAGCCGTACCTCTACAAGAACAGCGCGAATGACGGCTTCCACGAGGCCATCGGCGACACGATCGCGCTCTCGGTCACGCCTGCCTATCTGGTGAAGGTCGGACTGCTGGACAAGGAGCCGCCCGCGTCGGCGGACATCCCGCTGCTGCTCCGGGACGCGATGGACTCGATCGCCTTCCTCCCCTTCGGCCTGCTGATGGACAAGTGGCGCTGGGGCGTCTTCTCCGGCCAGACCAGACCGGAGGACTACAACAAGGCCTGGTGGGATCTGCGCCTGCGCTATCAGGGCATCGCACCCACCGGCGCGCGCGGCGAAGAGTTCTTCGACGCCGGCGCGAAGTACCACATCCCAGCGAACGTGCCCTACGCGCGCTACTTCCTGGCGCGCATCCTCCAGTTCCAGTTCCACCGCGCGCTCTGCGAGACGGCCGGCGCGACGGGTCCACTCAACCGCTGCTCGATCTTCGAGAACAAGGAGGCCGGCGCGCGTCTGGCGAAGACGCTGGAGATGGGCGCGAGCCGTCCCTGGCCGGACGCGCTCGAGACACTCACCGGACAGCGTCAGATGGACGCCACGGCGATCGTCGACTACTTCCGCCCGCTGCTGGACTGGCTGGAAGTGCAGAACCGCGGGAAGCAGTGCGGCTGGTGATCTGACACCTTGCCTCGCTCCGTCGCCGTCGTGTTCGAACCGGACTTTTCCAGCGCGCTGGAGAAGCTGGCCTTCCACACACCTGTGTGGATGATCGATACACCGGAGAACCGCACGGCGGCGGAGGAGGCGTGGCTCACGGCCATCGAGTGGCCGCACATCTCGGTGACCCTGTTCCGCGACTACGACTGGCCGACCCTCCTCTACCAGATCGGCCTCCACGAGAAGTTCGACGCGCTGGAAGTCCTCGGCATCGAGCTCTCCGCCGAGGCCCGCACCGCGCTCGAAGAGGCCGGCTTCGTGCGCATTCACGAAACGACGACCGGATTCCGCGCCCGCCGCTGATTTCCTCTGCCGCGCCACATTTCCGCCACGATCCCAGCGCTCAATGAATCGCATGGAATCGAACAATTACCGGCTGGAGCGGTGGCTGGCGTTTCTTCTCTCGCTGCTCTTCCTTCTTCCCTTCGTGGCCAAAGCGGATGACATCGCCTTCGCCAACGCGAGCTATCACGGCGACGAGATGCCCTACCGCAACGGCGAGCAGTTCCTCGCGTTCACGCCGGAGTGCGTGCTCGTGCCGGTGAAGATTCAGGTAAAGCGCGAGCACGACGAGATCGTCGACAACGACGGCGAGATCACGGGCAAGCACGTCGCCCTGCCGGGCTTCGAGGACTACACGTTCATCCTCCGGGGCAAGAACCTTCATCCGGGGAAAGTCACGACCGCCAAGCCCGACTACGTCGAGCTCCAGCCGAATTTCGAGAAGGTTGCCATCACGCTCGGCAGCACGTCCTCACACATCTACTACCGCTGCCGGAAGACGTCATGTGCGCTCCTGCTCGAAACGAACGGCGTGACGCAGGAACTGGTCTCGGTCGAGGCGAACCAGGAGATGCTCCTCGAGCTGGCACACACGGTCAACTTCGCGGGGGACCTCGATCACGACGGCCGTCTCGACCTGATCGTGAATGCATCGCGGCACTGGAACGAAACCCGGCCCACGCTCTTCCTCTCCACCGCGGCGAAGGAAGGTCAGCTGGTCGGCGAGACGGCCTCGCTGTCGATGACCGGCTGCTGAAATTCGTCGCGCAGGATCCCGTACATCACGAGGTCGAGATACTCGCCCCACTTGTGCGCGTGATGGCGCAGCGTCCCCTCGTGCTTCATCCCGGCCTTCGCCAGCACCTTCCCTGACGCGGGATTGCGCGAGAAGTGTCCCGCGTAAATCCGCGCCAGACCGCAGTCTTCGAATCCGTAGCGCACCACCTCGCGCGCGGCCTCGGTCGCATAGCCGCGGCCCCAGAACGGCACGCCGATCCAGTAGCCGATCTCGGCGATGCCATCGCCTTTCATGACCAGCCCCATCGCGCCGACGAGCTGGCCGTCGTCGATCGCGAAGTGATGGACGCGGTTCTGCTCGTAATGCTCGCCATGCATCGAGATCCACTGCTCCGCCGCGCCGTCAGGATACGGATGCGGGATGAGCAGCGTGTTCAGTGCGACCTCGTACGCGCCACACAGACCCTGCACCGCTGGTGCGTCGTCGAGCGTGAACGGCCGCAGCGTGAGGCGCGCCGTGCGAAGAGTCTTCATGAGGAGGAAAGTGTACGCAGCAGCTCGCGCACTCTTCGCAGAATCTCGTCTTCCGCCCCGACGGCGATGTCGCGCTCCTTGTCAGCGGCGTCGAGAAGCGAGCGGAGCGCGCGCCACGCGTCGCCACGATCGGAGGCCTCGCGGAGATCGAACTTCACGCGCGACTCCATGCGCGCGCGGATCTCCGACGGATTGGCGTCCTGCACGATCTCCCGCGCCTCACGCCGCAAACGCAGCTCGCGTACGAAGCGCGGAACCGCCGCGAGCAGCGTGACGAGCAACGCCGCGCCGGCCGCGATCCACTGCCACGGCAGGTCACGGGCCGGCGGTGCGGGCGGCGGCGCGCCGGGCGCTGCGGGCGCTTTCGCGGCCACCACGTCGAGGAACGACCCGGCGCAGCGCAGCTCGCGATGCAGGCCGGTCGACGGCGCGAAGATCGACATCCTCAGCGCCGGGATCTCCATCGTCCCGCTCTCGGCCGGAAAGATCATGTACGACCATCGCCGGACCAGCTCGACGCGGGACGCATCCCGCGGCAGCGAGACCTCGCCGCCTTCGATCTGCACGGTGCCGTTCGCGCCGTGCTCGAAGCGGGGCGGCACCGCGGCGCGCACGTTGCCGAGTCCCGTCAACGCCACGCGCAGAACGACCGGGCCGCTGCCACGCTGAATCGGCCGCTCGCACTGCAGCGTCAGATCACCGACAGCGTCCGGCGGCGGTCCGTCGGGAAGCGGTTTCACGTCGATGTCGATCGGCGCGGAGGTGAACGTCGCCTCGACCATCTCGCCCTGGAACAGCGAGAACGGTCCGCGGCTCGTGCGCCGCATCAGCGCCGCCTCGGCGATCATCCCCTCGATACGCAACCGGCCGCTGCGCAGCGGAAACAGGGCCACGCGGCGGATCGGCGTGCGCTGCACCATCACGTCACCCACGTACAGACGCTCCATCTGGTCGTCGCGCGGCAGCTCCTCGGTCCAGAAATCGGCCAGCTTCGGCGCCGTCACGACCTGCCACTGCTGCACGGGCGCGGCGTTGTACATCACCCAGGTCACCACGATCGCCTCGCCGGTGAACGCCGTGGTCTTGTCCGTCTCGGCGATGACGAAGAAGGGCTCGCGTCCCGCGGCCAGCAGCTCGCGGAGGACGACCTGCGCGTCGTTCGAGGACGAGGCGCGGTCCTCGAGCACGGTCAGCGCGATGGGCGGGAGGCGCTGCACCTGCCCGTCCTCCGAGTTGAGCTCAACCGGTCCGACGCGCGCCGCTCCCGGCGCGACAGGGCGCACGCGATAGCGAAACACTTTCCGCCGCATGACGACGCCGTTCGTCCAGGAGAACTCGGACGACACCGACGGCTCGCCGACAAAGGCGAGATTCTGCAGTGGGACCTCGATGTAGTCGTTCTCCGCGAACGACCCCTCGACGGCAACGGTGATCGTGGCCAGGTCGTTCATGCGCATCGTGCGCACATCGACGGTGAGAGTGTTCGCGGCGTTCGCGGTAAGGGTAAATGTGAGCGCGACGATGAGCGAAACTACAGCCCCCTGGTGTGAGGGGCCGTTCCCGCGCGCGTCGACGGACCCCTCACCCTGACCCTCTCCCCGCCGCGCGGGGAGAGGGGACTGCCGGGCACGCGCTACGGCTCCCGGGCACTGCGCGGCACGTATCCTCACCACCCCACCCGCGCGTCGCTGCCCACCTTTCCCTTCATCCTCCGAAGCTCGTCGAGCTCCTGCTGCTGCACGCTTCGGAGCAATGCGTCGAGATCGATCTCGCCGCGCTTCGGCTCCTGTTTTCCTCCCGCGGACTGCGGCTGCGGCTGCTGCGGCTGCTGTCCCTGTTGATTCTTCTCGCCGCTCGACGACGCGCGCTGCTGCTGTCGCTGGTGCCGCTGCAGCGCGATCTCGAGATTGCGCTTCGCCGCGGCGTGATTCGGATTGGCTTTCAGCGCGTCGATGTAGTCGCGGATGGCGTGATCGAGGGCCTTCGCCGCCAGCGCGCTATTACCGCGGTTGTACAGCGCGTCCGCTCGCAAGGCCGGATCCTTGATGGCCGCGGCCAGCGTCGCCGATCCGTCCTCTCGTTTTCCGGCCGCGATCTGCGCGGTGCCGAGGTTGAACGCGGATTGCGCGGACGGCGCGAGCTGGTGCGCCCGCGCGAACGCCGCCACCGCCTTCGCGTACTGCTGCTTCGCGTACGCCTTTGCACCACGCGACGAAGCAGCGTGCGAGTTGGTGTCGCGCCAGAACGTCAGCGAGACGAGCAGCAGCGCGACCGTCCTCATTCCGCACCTCGATGCAGGAGCGATCCGCCCAGAAGCGCGAAGAAGGCGAAGGCGAGCGGCCACTGATAGCGGTCGACGGGAACGCGTGTGTGCGTCTGCCGCTCGGTCGTGGCGGCGGTGCCGAGGAGCGGATCGAGTGCTCGCTGGGCGAAGGGGTTCTCGAGAAGCCGGCCGCCCGTGGCGTGAGCGATCGCGGCCAGGACGTCGCTGCGCGCGTAGGTGGTGACGACGTCGCCGGTCGAATCGCGCAGCGGTCCGCGCGCCGTGGGGATCGTGCTGCCCTGCGACGAGCCGATCATGATGGTCGAGACCTCGACGCCGCGCGCCTTCGCGCGCTGGACGGCCTCGTCGACGCGCGTGCCCTGATCCTCGCCGTCGCTGAGGACGACGAGGTCGGCCTTCTGTCCCGTCTCCGTCTCGACCAGGCGCAACGCCGCGAGGATCGCGCTGCCAACGTCGGAGCCCGGCTGGCCGACTTCTCCCGGCTCGACGGTGTCGATGAGCGACGCTACCGCTTCCGTGTCGGTGGTCAGCGGCGAGACGACTTCGGGATCGGCCTCGAACACGACCAGCGCGACCCGGCCCTCCTGCGCGCGCGCCAGACGCGCCGCCAGCGCCTTGGCACCGGCCAGCCGCGACGCGCCGACGTCCTCGGCGCCCATGCTGTTCGAGACGTCGATGACCAGCACGCGGTTGGCCTCGCGGGCCACGATCGGTACGAGCGTGAAACCGGCGTATGGCCCCGCCAGCGCGAGCAACGCGGCCGCGATCGCACCCGCAAGCAGCCACGGGCGCGCGCCCCGCGCGGGATTGCTGACGCCGCGCAAGCGCTCCGCGGCGAACAGCCGCGCGACACGCGCGCGGGCGCGCTCACGGATGACCAGCAGCACCAGCGCGAGGGGCACGAGTGCCAGGAGGTAGAGGTACGCCGTGGAGCGAAAGCTCATGCGAGCCCCCGCGTGTCATTCCGAGCCGCCGGAGCCGCGCAGCGGCGCAGGACGGTCGAGGAATCCCCTGCCGGAACGAAATGCCCGCTCCGTCGGCGGGAGATCCCTCGACCGTCCTCCGCTCCGCTCCGGCGGCTCGGGATGACACGAGTCAGCAACATCATGCAGCCACCTTCATCCAAACCGTCTCGCCCACCAGCACCGCCACAACGAGCAACGCCAGCCCGATCGCGAGCGGCATCACGTACAGCTCGTCGATCTGCTCGCGCTTGGGCGCGGTGAGGCGCGTTTTCTCGAGCGCGTCGATGCGATTCAGGACGTTCGCCAGTGCTCGCGCGTCGGTCGCGCGGAAGAACTCTCCGCCGGTCGTCGATGCGATGGCGGACAGGGTCGGCTCGTCGAGCTCTCCGCGGATGTGCGTGTACACGGTCTCGATCTGGCCTGTGAACGGGTTCTGGCGCTTGATCGGTAGCGGCACCGGTCCCTCGCTGCCGACGCCGATCGTGTAGACCTTGATGCCGCTTCGAGCCGCGAGCTGCGCCGCGACGCGCGGATCGATCGAGCCGGCGTTGTTCACGCCATCCGTGACCAGGATGACGACGCGACTCCGCGTCTTCGATCCGCGCAGGCGATTCACGGAAGTGGCGAGCGCGTGTCCGATCGCGGTCCCCTGCCCGTGCTCGCCCAGCTCCGCGCGATCGAGAATCCCCTCGGTGATCCGCCGGTCGTACGAGATCGGCACGCGCGTCGCGGCGCGGCTGCCGAACGTGACCAGGCCAATGCGGTCGTCCGTGCGCCCGCGGATGAACTCCGCGATCAGTTCCTTCGCCACCGTGAAGCGATTGCGCGGGCGAAAATCCTCGGCCGCCATCGAGCCGGACGAATCGAGGGCGATGACGATGTCGATCCCGAACCGGTCGTTCGCCGCGAGACGCACGACCCGCTGCGGACGCGCGAGCGCGACGATGATCGCCAGCAGACCGACGATCTCGAGGAGGAACGGGAGGAATGCCGTGCGCGAACGAATACCGCGCGCGCTACTGACCAGCGACAGCGACGAGAACGCGAACGCTCCGCGCCGCGCGCGGCGGTCGTAGAGGAACAGGGCGATGCGCGCGACGACCAGCGCCACGAGCGCGAACCAGAGCGGATGCGCGAATCTCGTCACGACGCGAGCTCCAGGACGCGGGCCGCCAGGTCCTCGAAGCCCCGATCCGCGGCGCCGCTCCGCGAGAACTTCTGCAGATCGCCCTGGCGGAGGATGTCCTGGACGACCCGTTCGCGGTCGTCAAGGCGCGGGAGGAGCTCGGAGGTGGTGAGATCGCCGGTGAGATTCGGACGGGTCGCAGTGAGAAATGCGCGGGTCTCGTTCGCCAGCGCGGCCCAGCGCAGCTCGTACGAGGGGTGCGCGAGCAGCGTCTGCACGGCGGCGCGCAGGCGGTCGGCGGGCGTCATCGGCAGCGCGACGACTTCCGCGGGCTTGCGCGCACGCCACCACGCCAGCACCCACGCGAGCGCCGCGAGCAGCGCTGCCGCGGCCATCGCGTACCACGGCAGTGCGGGATACGGCAGGGACGCGGGCGGCGTGAGCGGCGCGGGTTTCAGGTCGTCGCCCTGCTTCAGCACCGAGGTGACGGGCACGATCTGAGTGAAGCGCCCGCCGCCGGACTTGCCGTTCATGACGAACGGCCTGGGCTGGAACGTGCGCACCACGACGGTGTTGCCGCTCCGCGACACGACTTCATAGTCGCGCGAGGCGTCGAGCACGACCGGCGCGGAGAACGTGACCGTTATCAGGTCGCCGACTTTCGGCGACGCGGGCTGCAGCGTCGCAGCGACCAGAGCGAGGGCGAGGATCATTGCGGTCGTCGTTGCTGCGCCGCGCGGTCCTTGAAGAAGCGCAGCAGCTCGCGATCGTACGGCACCGCCGTCGAGACGGCGAGGTGATCGATAGCCGCGGAACGGAAGCGGCGCCAGAGCATCTCCCGCCGCTGCGTTGCGCGGCGCGCGACGTCGGAGCGTCCGAGATCCACGAGGCGCGTCTGCGCGGACTCCAGATCGACGACCCGCGCCAGCGCGGTGCCGGGAAAGCGTTCCTCTCGCGGATCGAAGATGGGGATGGCGATGACGTCGTGCTTGCGGTTCAGGCGATGCAGCGGACGCTCGAACGGCAGGTCGAGGAAATCGGAGAGGACGAGGATGACCGCGCGCTTCACGGCCACACGGTCTAGATAGCGCGCCGCCGCGTCGATGTCGACGCGTCCGCGCGGTCCATTCATCGCCGCGTGCACGGCGGCGCGGACGATGACCTGTGCGTGTGTGCGCCCCCGGCGTGGCGGGATGAACGTCTTCACGGTGTCGGAGAAAAGCAGCAGGCCGGCGCGGTCGGAGTTCTCGACCGCGGAGAACGCGAACACGGCCGCCAGCTCGGCCGCGATGTCGCACTTGCGCCAGTCGACGGAACCGAAGGCCATCGAACCTGACACATCGACCGCAATCAGCACGGTCAGGTCGCGCTCTTCGATGAACTCTTTCACGTGCGGCACCCCGGTGCGCGCGGTCACGTTCCAGTCGATGGTGCGGATGTCGTCGCCGGGCATGTACTCACGCACCTGCGAGAACTCGATCCCTCGGCCGTGGAAGGCGGAGTGATAGTCGCCCGCGAAACCCATGCGGATGAGACGGGAGCTTGCGAGCTCGAGGTCTCGTACGCGGCGGATCAGGGGCTCGCGTACGTTGGCGGGTTTCCGCTTGAAGAGTCTCAAAGTCTCAAAGTCTCAGAGTCTCAAAGATCGTGCAAGGGCTCCTTTGAGACTTTGCGACTTTGAGACTCTGAGACTCCCTCACGGGACCACCACCGCCCCCAGCACCTGGTCGATGATCCGGTCGGCGCTCATGTTCTCCGCCGCGGCCTCGTACGACAGCACCAGCCGGTGCCGCAGCACGTCGTGCGCGAGCGCTTTCACATCCTCGGGGACCACGTACTCGCGCCCCTCGATGAACGCGTGGGCTTTGGCAACGTGCGCGAGCGCGAGCGTCGCGCGCGGCGACGCGCCGAAGGAGACGTGATTGGTCAGCGACGGCAGCCGGAACTCGGCGGGCCTCCGCGTCGCGTTGACGACCTGCACGATGTAGCGTCCGATGCGCTCGTCGGTGTGCACGCGCGCGGCGAGATGCGCGAGGCTCTGCATCTCCGCGAGGGTGATCACGCGCTGCACTGGAATGGCCTCGCGCGTCGGATCGAGATAGAGCCCGAGCATGCGCAGCTCCTCACTCGCCGACGGATAGTCCACCCGCACTTTCATCAGAAACCGGTCCACTTGCGCCTCGGGGAGGTTGTACGTCCCCTCGTGCTCGATCGGATTCTGCGTGGCGATGACGACGAACGGATCGGGCAGCGCGTACGACGTGTCGCCGATCGTGACCTGCCGCTCCTGCATGGCCTCGAGCAGCGCGCTCTGGACCTTGGCCGGGGCGCGGTTGATCTCGTCGGCAAGGACGAAGTTCGCGAAGATCGGCCCGAGGCGGGCGTTGAAGGTGCGGCCCGCGGGATCGAAGATCTGCGTGCCGGTGATGTCGGCGGGCAGGAGGTCGGGCGTGAACTGGATGCGCTTGAACGTGCCGTCGATGGCCTGGGCGAGCGTCTTCACGACCAGGGTCTTGGCAAGGCCGGGCAGACCCTCGACCAGCACGTGGCCGCGCACCAGCAGGGCGATGAGGAGGCGGTTGACGACGGCGTCCTGACCGATGACGACGCGGCCGACTTCCTTGCGTAGCCGGGCCAGGGCCTCGTGGGCGGCAGCGGTTTCCATCGAGACCGGAGTGTATCGCGGGGTGTAGTAACCTTGAGGTGTCTCTATTGGAACCGGATCGTGCCGCCGTTCCATTGGCGGAACGAGGTGTCTGGGTAAGGCTCTCAACAGAAACCACTTGTTCGTCCATGTCGACCAACCCGAGCTAGCTTACGAACGTGCTGGGACGCCTCATCAGAAGGATGCTCGACGAACGGAAGATCAAGCACTATCTCGTCGCGGAGGACCTCCGAATTTCGAAGGCGCAGCTCAACCGGATCCTGTGTGACCAGATCGAGCTGCGGGTAGGACAGCTCGAGTACTTCGCAGATCTGTTCGAAATGCCGATCTGGGCGTTCTTCCCGGATCGTAAGACGTCAACGATCGATCTCTTCCAGGCCGTGCAGAAGTTCGTGGCCGATGTATCACCTCTCGTCACCTACGACTCGGGCGGTGAGCACGCGGAGGACAGGCGAACTGTTCCGCTGCTCCGAGTCGCCGCAACACCGGACAACGAGACCTACGACGACGAGTCAGAACCGCGCCGGTACGAAATACCGCTACAGTTTTATCGGCCGAGGGTGGCGGCTTTCGAGGTCATCGGTGACTCGATGAGCGGTGAAGGCATCATGTCGGGCGACGTCGTCTTTACGCGACCGCCGCGAACGGATGATGCTGGCGAGATCGTCGTTTGCAGCGTGGACGGCTTTCGGCATCTGAAGCGCTTGCTGTATCGGAGCGGAAAGATCGAGCTCGTGAGCTTGGCGCCGAAGCGGAGCGTCTGGCGTTTCGATCCTGACGCACATGACTTCCAGGTGCTGGGCGTCGTCACGGGTCGTGTCGGACCCATCGCGCGATAGACTCGCCGCGAGTGACGAAGCCGAAGAAAAAGTGGGGGCAGAACTTTCTGCGCAATCGCGGCGCGGTGGAGAAGATCGTGGCCGCGATCGATCCGGCGCCGGACGAGATCGTGCTCGAGATCGGCCCTGGTGAAGGCGTGCTGACGGACAAGCTGCTTGCGCTGCCGAATCGCGTGATCGCGCTGGAGATCGATCCAGCCCTGGCCGCGCGCCTGCACGCGAAGCACGGCGAGCGCCTCGAGCTGCGCAATGAAGACGCCGTCGACGCGGCGTTGCCGGACACGCCGTTTCGCGCGGTAGGCAACCTCCCCTACAACGTCGGCACGCCGATCCTGCGCCGCGTCATCGCCGATCCGCAGTGTCGCCGGGCCGTGTTCATGCTGCAGAAGGAAGTGGCCGAGCGCGTGACGGCCAAACCGGACACGGACGCTTACGGCTACCTCACGCTTTACGTGCAGGCCTTCGCGACGGCGAAGAGCATCATGACCCTCGAGCCGAAGTCGTTCTACCCTCCGCCGAAGGTGCGCAGTGCGGTGGTGGTGCTCGACCCGCGCGACCCCGGCCTCACCTCGCCGCGCGAGGCGGTCCTCGACCTCGCCAGCGCATCGTTCCGGATGCGCCGCAAGAAGCTGGTCAACAACCTGATCGGCTGGCGCGACCTCACGCGCGAACAGGTGCTCGAGGCGATGCGCGCGGCCGGGATCGATGAGGGTGCGCGGGCGGAGACGCTGTCGCTGGCGGACTTTGATCGGCTCGCCGGTCAGTTGAGCGCGTCCTGACGCGCGAGGTCGAGGAGGTCGCGAACGCCAAAGGCGTCGGCGGCGCGATCGAGGTAGGGTTCGTCCAGATCGCCCTTTCTCATGCGGAGCACTCCGACGACATCGTGCCACTGACGCTCGGAAGTTTCGCCGCCAAGCCGAAACCAGTGCAACTTCTGAGCGACGATGTCTTCGGCCGAGTACATCGACAGCACGGCGCCGCCGACCTCGATCGACACACGACGATCTAAGGCCTCGCGCCGTTCCACGGCAAAAATGTCCACCTTCGTCGAAGTGCCGTAGTGGATGAGGTTGAACGAGCCGCCATGGGTCACGACGTCGACAGCATCTTCGGCGTCCACATAAAACTCAGCCTCGATTCGTGCCGCGAACGCTCGTACCTGCGACTCGTCGGCCTCGATCACGAGATCGAGGTCGAGCGTGGTACGCGGCACGCCGTGATACGCGGAGGCGACGGAGCCGCCGATCATGTAGCGGATCCCGAGATCGTTCAGATGAGGGGCGAGGATCCTCGCGATGTCGAACGGCTTCACGGGACTCATGCGGGGTCGACATCCCGGCCGTAAACCTTCTTCAAGACGTCGGCGCCCAATCGGGCAGCGGCGAGCTTCAGCCAGATTTCATCGTCAGTGAGCTCGGGATGCCGCTGGCGTACTCCTGCAAAAGCGAGCTGCTGCACGAAAAGCGTCATCTGGCGGGCCATCTCCAGACGCTCCTCCCCCGTCTTCCTGCGCAGCAGCTCGAACTGTAGATCCCACGCCTTCTTCGACGTATCCATGGGCCGCGCGCGCATGTCTCATCCTACTCCGCCGTCGCGTCGCCCGGCTCGTACCGCCACTCCGTCTGGCTCTTCGCACCCTCGGCGAAACGCGTCTCGACGTACTCCTCGAACGCGATGTCCCGGTCGAGCACGCCCGTCTCGCGCATCAGCTTCACGATCAGCTCGAAGTCGCTTCGCAGCGGCGAGAGCGGCTGGTATTGCACGCGGTCGAGCGGATTCGTGAGCGCCCACTTCAGCAGGCGCGGGTCCTGGCGGAAGTAGAAGCGGCCGACGAAGTCGGCGGCGTGCTCGCGTCGCGCGCGACGTTTCGGTGGGTTGTCGAGCCACAGGCCGGAGCGGGCGATGCCATCGACGAGGACCTGCACCGCTTCCGGCTTCTTGTCGATCACGTCCTGACGTACGACGAGGACGCAGGAGATGTAGTCCGGCCAGTACTCGCGCGCGTGGAACAGCACGCGTCCGTAGCCGGCCATCTCCGCCTGCGACGGATACGGCTCGCCCATCGAGAATGCGTCGATCGCCCCCGCCGCGAGGGCGCCGGCCACGTCGGGCGGCGCCATCTCCACCATCCGCACGTCCTTCGCGCTCATGCCGTGTTTCGCCAGCGCGCGGAAAATGATCAGCCGCTCATCCGAGAAGCGGCTCGGAATGGCGACAGTTCTCCCCTTCAGGTCCGCGAACGTCTTCACCGGACCATCCTTGCGCACCACCGTGGCCGAGCCATAGCGGTGGCCGAGGTAAACGATCTTCACCGGGACGCCCTGAGCACGCAGGGCGATGGCCATCGGCGCGACCATGAACGCCGCCTGCATCTGGTTCGAGATCAGCGCTTCCTTGATCTCGGGAAATCCCTGAAACATTCGAGGGATGAACAGATGTCCGGATTTGGAGTAGGCGGAGATGTAGTCGGTCACCGGGCACGCCAGGTGTCACGTCACTGGTATGTATGCGACGTTGAGCTTCCGCTCCGACTCCGGAAGTCTGTCGTTGAGCAGCACCTTCCAGTCGACGTTCGTCGCCAGATGCGCGGTCGTGATCACGGCCACCCACGCGGCGACGGCGAGAGCGATTTTGCGCGCGCCGGACATCAGTTCACCTCCATTCCGTGAACGCCCATTGGACGAACCTGAGTTTCTCCGTGCGGCGGATGAGGGCATCGAGGATCAGTCCGATCGCACCGATGAGCAGCATGCCGCCGACCACGAGATCGTAGCGCTTGCCCGCATTGCGGGCGTCGATGATGAGGTATCCGAGTCCGGAGTCGACGGCGATCATCTCCGCCGCGACGAGCACCAGCCAGGCCACGCCGAACGCGATGCGCAGCCCGACCAGGATGCGCGGCAGCACGGCCGGAAAAATGACCCGGGCCATCAGCGCACCGGTCGAGAGGCCGAAGTTGCGGCCGGCCTGCACGTACATCGGCGGCACGTTGCGCACGCCGTTCATCGCCGCGACCACGATCGGGAAGAACGACGCGAGAAAGATGAGGAAGATCGGCGCGAGATTGCTGACCCCGAACCAGATCACCGCGAGCGGCATCCACGCCAGCGGCGAGATCGGCCTCAGCATCTGGATCACCGGATTCGCCGCGCGCGCCGCACCCGACCACCACCCCAGCGCCAATCCGGCCGGGATGCCGAGGAGCACGGCGGCGAGATAGCCGCAGGCGACGCGGAACAGCGAGTCGCGCGTGTAGGCGACGAGGTGCGGCAAATCGTTGAGTCCGCGCACCACCGCCATGGGCGACGGAAAGATCTTCGTGCCCGTGAGCACGACCGCCCCGTGCCATAGCGTCACGAGGACGCACGTCACGATGATCGAATCGAGCCTCCTCATACCTGGTGCGCCAGTCCGATCTCTCCGAAGATCTCGTCGCGCAGGGCGATGTACCGCGGGTCGGAGAGATCGCGGGGATGCGGGATGTCGATGTCGACGATGCGGCGCACGCGACCGGGTCGCGCGGAGAGCACGACCACGCGATCGGCGAGCTGCACCGACTCCTCGATGTCATGGGTCACGAAGAGGATCGTCTTCCGCTCAGCCTCCCAGATGCGCAGCAACTCGCGCCGCATCTGCAGCCGGGTGATGGAGTCGAGCGCGCCGAACGGCTCGTCGAGATAGAGGACGTCGGGGTTGACAGCCAGCGCGCGACCGACTTCCAGTCGCTGCTTCATGCCGCCGGAGAGCTCGCGCGGATACGACTTCTCGAAGCCGGTCAGTCCCACGAGCTGCACGTAATGCGCGATGCGCTCGCGCTTTTCCTTCTCGCCCTGCCGAAAGAGGCCGAAGCCGATGTTCTGCTCGACCGTGAGCCACGGAAAGACGCCGCGCTCCTGGAAGACGAAGATGCGTCGCGGATCGGGTCCCGTGACCCGCTCACCGTCGATGGACACTTCGCCTTCCATCGGCGCGACGAAGCCGCCGGCGATGTTGAGCAGCGTGGACTTGCCGCATCCGGACGGCCCGAGGATGCAGACGAACTCGCCGGCGACGACGGAGAGATTGATGTCGTCGAGAACGCGCACGGTCCCGAAGGTCATGCCGATGTTGCGGAAGGCGACCTTCATTCGGCCACGTACCCCCAGCGCACGCCCGGGAGCCGCTCGAGGCGGCGCATGAGCACATCGAGGCCGACGCCGATCACGCCGATGAGGATCATCCCCGCCACGACCAGATCGTAGCGATTGCCGGCATTGCGCGCATCGATGATGAGAAAGCCGAGGCCGGAGCTGACGGCGATCATCTCGGCAGCCACGACCACGAGCCAGGCGATGCCAAGGGTGATGCGCATGCCGACGATGAGCTGGGGGAGGATGCCCGGGAGGACCACGCTGCGCACGAGCTCACGTCCGGTCAGGCCGAAGTTGCGCCCGGCCGCGAGATGAACGCCCTCGATGTTGTGCACGGCGTTGATGGTGGTCAGGGTGAGCGGGAGCAGCGAGGCGAGGAAGATGAGAAAGATCGCAGCGACGTCGCCGACGCCGAACCAGAGGATGGCGATGGGAATCCAGGCCAGCGGCGAGATGGGCCGCAGCAGTTGCAGCATCGGATTGAGCGCCTCTTCCCCCCGCCGCCACAGCCCGAGCCACAACCCCAGCGGTACAGCGATGACCAGCGCGGCGAGATAGCCCCAGGTCACGCGAAAGAGACTCGCGACCACGTACTTCGCGAGCAACCCCTTTTCCGCGAGCTCGAAAATGCCCCGCGCGGCAGCCACCGGCGAAGGGACGAGCGTCCCCGCGGACGTCGCCACGGCGACGTGCCACACGAGGATGAAGAGTGCGAGACCAGTGAACGGGAGGAGACGACGCAAATTCGGGCGGGAGGGTATCAGAGAAGGCGTTTGATGTGATCCTGAGCGTCCGCGTCCCACGCCGGATCAGGTTCGGCAGCCTGGTACTCCTGCCATGCCGAAACGGCGTCCGGCAAACGTCCAAGGTACTCGAGCGCCAAGGCGCGATTCCACAAGCCCTCCGGCGTGCGCTCGATCCGAAGCGAACGTTCCGAGAGTTCGAGCGCCTCCTGCAAATTCCGCTCGGCGCCGAAGGCGATGTGAGCAGCAGCAGCGTCGTTGAGGAGATCGACCGATTCGCCTTTCTGAAGCGCGCGATCGAGCATTTCGACGGCTTCTCCACGCTTGCCTGCCAGGAGCAACGCGAGTCCTGCCTCATGCAGGTTCTTCTGCGTGGGTTTCGCGTCGGCGCGGGTGAGCGCTTTTTCCGCCGTGATCTGCGCTTGTAGGTCGGGATCGATCTTGCCGCCTCTCAAGACGGGTTTATGTGGCCGGTGCTTGTCGTCAATGCTAAGACGCCCCGCCGTCTGCCTCATTGCGAAGCTCTCATTTACCTCGCGCAACTCGTTTCCAAGGATCCGCTCCCGAATCGACGGCACCCCCAGGACGATCGCCAAGGCCGCAGCAGCGGCGATGAGCGGCGGCGCATATTTCCGCCAGCCTGACTTCGGCCACACCACATTTGCCGTCGCTGCTTCTTCCGTCGCGTCCACCACGATGTCCCTGCAATCCGCGCAATCGGCGAGGTGCGCAACCACCGCCTCGCGCTCTGCGCCTTTCAGCTTTCCTTCGACAAAAACGGCCAGGGTCTCGTCACTCGGGCAATTCGTCATCGCGTGCATTTCGGGAGCATTCATCGCAACCTCCGCCGCTTCCCGCCTCTGCCATCCTTGCCCTTGTCATTGGAGGGACCGGACGTCCCGTTTTCCCCCGCCTTCAGTACGTCAAGATGGATCTCGTGATCGCCGCGTGCCAGGAGCAATGCGATGTCGGCTGCGCTGACGCCCGCGGTTTCCAACGCGCGCCGCAGCACCTTGAACAGCTTCTCCAGCCGCTTGAAGATCTTCTTCGGATCGATCTTCACGACCTCGGAAATCTCACGCGCCGTGCACGACTTCCAGAAGCGCAGCCGCAGGATCAGCCGGTCCTCGGGGCCGAACGAGTCGAAGACGGAGTCGATGATCTCGGCGACGCGGCGGGCCGTACGCTCGCAATCGCCCGATGCGACGCGATCATCGGCGTCGGCAGGGACGGCCACGACGTCGGGTAAGACGTCTTCCGAGACCCGCATCGGACGCGGACCACGCAAGGGCAGCCGGACATACAGCGCCTCCAGCTCCGCGACCGACGGATGCGGTCCCGAACGCGTGGTCAGGGTGTCGACCGCCTCGGAGTAGGTCAGGCCGTCGCGGGTGAGCATTCGCTCCAGCGTAATGGCCAGATCGCCGAGGCGGCGCGCTTCGGCGGACGGCCGCCACTTCCCCCACAGCTTGTCGCGCCACTCGTTGTACAAGCGCCCGATGACCGTGGTCAGGTACGTGGTGATCGCGCTACGGCCCTCGAACTTGCGAAGAATCGCGTAGTTGTCGTCGAACAGACGCACGCGCACGTGCTGGACGAACTCCGTGCAGTCATCAGGGTTGAGACGCTTCTTGTGCGCGATCGCGTTTGCGATGCGCTCGATGCTCGGCAGATGGTGATGATAGAGCGACTCGGGAGTCATGACCGGACTGACGCTTTTGCGTCTTGACTGCACATAATTTGGGAACCAGCGCAGTCTAGCAGGTCGAGCCGGATCGCATGCGCTTTGCACGGAGCCACTCGATGGTGAAAGAGATCGACCGCGGCGAGTGGGGCAGCTTTTTCGAATCGTTCACTCTCGCGCACGACCACTGGCTCGTGCACGTCGACGGCGAGAAAGATACGTTGCCCCTGGAAGGAATCACCCTCCGCGACGGTGCGACGATCGTCATTCACCTCGGCGCCGACGTCCGCCATCACCGCGTCATCACCATCGACGCGGCACGGGTCTCGGTCGAACAGAGCGAGGGCGCGGAAGATGGTCTCGCCATCACCTCGAACGATGGTCACACGACGCGGCTGCGCCTGGTTTCACCATGAATCGTGTCTGGGGGCTCGCTGCTGCGATTGCGCTCGCCGTCGCCGCGCTGGCTCGCGATCCGGTGCTGCCCGACCCTGCTAGCGGGAACGTCGGCGTCGTCGCTGGAGTTCTGTACTGGCCGTCGACGCTCTCGATGCGCGAGGACGAGGATCCCAAGTCCTTTCGGTGAGCGGCAGGTTGTCACGCGCACCTCGTCCCTGAAAAGAACGCCGATCAGGAATTGCGTTACCCGTGCGGCCAGTGGTTCGCGCCGCCGAACGGCCGGTACACCGTATGGGCCGAGACCGAGGTCGGGATCTCGCCGCACCAGGACCTGCTGATCTACACACTAAGCCGTTTCGAGGGCGGGGAATGCCGGCAATCGTGCCGATCGTCCCTGCCGGACGCGTCGGCATCAGGAGCGATCGAGCCGTCGCGGAATCGGAGAGCGTGCGCCTGTTCTCCACTCGTACCGAATTCTGGTGAAGGACGCAAGACGGCTTCGCGGCCGCAGCTCACGCTGAATAAGAGAACCGCGGATGTACTGGTCAATGGCGGCCAGAGCGTCATGGCGATCTGGTACGGCGTCGATACCCTACGCGCGACGATCGCCTTTCACTCCGACGCCGCGCAGTGGGAGTCGCGGGAGATTCGGCTCACGCCGGGGAAGGTCGCGACGATTCGGTCGGAGGTGAAGCCGCTGCCATCGGCACGGATCTGATCGGTTGCGCCACTTGAACGTACGGCCGTGCGGACTTATAAATTTAGGACGTACGGAAGGAGGTCTCCATGCGTCGTCGGGCGTTATTGAGTGCACTACTCCTACTGTTGTTCACTGTCGGATCTCACAACGCCGACGCAGGGCGCCCGCGCTGCGAGAACACTCACTGCGGGTGGTACTGCGCGACGCATGACCACCCCTTAGCCGGCTACTGCAATCCGGCAGAGGACAGCCCCTCCACCGGCTGCATTCAGCTGTACGGCCCCGACTGCGCGAGCATGGATGGCGCATCCCGCTGCACGTCCGGTGGCGGAGCTCTGTAGATGCGGCTGGGAGTTCTGCTGTGCACGTTGCTCACACCTGTGAGCAATGCGGCGGATGCGGTCCTTCCCGATCCGCGAACCGGAAATGTCGGTGGTCGAGCCGGAGTGCTGTATTGGCCGAGCACGATGCCGTCGGGCCGCACCGATCCGGCACGTCCGCTGCCCAGCGCGGAACGTTGTGAGGCTCACCTCGTGCCGGAAACTGACGCCGAGCAGGAACTGCAGTACCCATGCGGCCAGTGGTTCGCACCGCCGGTGAACAAGTATCGGGTCTGGATCGAGGCGCCTGGCCGGATCTCGCCCCGGCAGAACCTACTCGTGTACGCGGGAACCCCGTTTCGCCAAGCCGGGCTTCCGGCGCTCGCGCCGCTCGTGCCGGCCGGGGGCGTGGGTGTTCCGGATACCCGCCCGGCCGCCGAGGGAGAGAGCATCCGTCTCTTTGCGACCACTTCGCGCTGGTCGCCGAACGCGTTCCTCTTCGATCGCCGGCTTCACACGAGTGTCGTGCAGATGCCCGCGGGCGACTCGGTGATCCTCGGCAGGTTCGACCGCCGGACCAATGACGCGATTGCGCTCTCACGACCGATCGCGGTCGAGGCAAGGCGGACGCAACGCATCTGGCCGACCGCGCCTTCCGCGAGCGACGTGCTGGTGATTCTGCGAAAACCGCCCACGCTGCAGTTACGGAAGCCAGCGCCGTTAGCGCGGCTGACGTTGAATGGGCGCGACGCTGATGTGCTGGTCAATGCCACCGACCGGATCGTCGCGGTGTGGTACGGAGTCGATGCGCCTCGCGCGGAGGTCGCACTCGTCTCCGATTCGGCGCATTGGGAGCCGCGCACGCTGCGGCTCGTCCCAGGCAAAGTGACAACGATCCGTTCGGAGGTCAGGCCGTTGCCCTCGGCGAAGGTCTCCGTGAATGCGCCTGTGGATGCGAAACTGCCCGAAGAGGTAACACTGGAAGTGCACCGCGGCAGTGAAGCGGTTCGGAAAGTCGCTGCGAACGTTGGCGTGCACGAGTTACACGAGCTTCCCGCGGCGGCGTTGCGCGTCGTGTTGCGCATCGGGCAGTGGGAGTGGGACGAAGTGCTCGATCTCACAAACGGCGAAGACGGACAGCTCGCGTTCGACCTCGAGCCGCTGAGCGTTCACGGGACCGTGTTTCATGGCGGCGAGCCGGCGGCGGCGGAGATCACATTCCGAAACGGCGACGATCGGTGGGTCGCGGTGAAGACCGATGCGGAGGGGCGTTACGAGACGACGCTGTGGTGGTCGGACGTTCAGACCGTGCGCGTGGCCATTCCGGATCAGACGCCGTTCCTCGATCCCTTTCGCGAGATCTTCGAGAGCGGCCGATACGACTTTCGCGTACCGCGCACCGACTATCGGGTACGCATCGTCGACGCGCAGACGGGGAAAGGGATCGCAGGCGCGCGCGTATCGGCCGGCAACATCACCGCGGAGGGACTGACCGTGGCCCAGCACGTCGTCACGAACGAACACGGCCACGCGCGCCTGCCGCCGCTGCGTGACGGCGAGTTGACCGTCTCGGTCTCCGCCGAACGATACGCACCTGCCGAGCCGCGCAAGATGACCGTCGACCACGAGCGCCACGACGTCGAGATCGCCCTGCAGCCGCTGCGCATGACGGCGACGGTGCGTGTCGTTCTCGCCGGCGGCGCGCCCGCGGCGGACGCCGAAGTGTGGGCGCTCGATCGCACGATGAATCCGTTGTGGCGCGGGCGCGCGTCGAGCGAAGGCCTGCTCGAGTTGCCCGACCCGCCTCACGACGTACTGCTGCTCCTCCGCCATCCCGGTGCGGCGAGCAGCGTCCGCACGGCGAAAGACGGTGAGTGGCGGCTCGACCCGCCGGCGCAGCCGCTCACCCTGAACGTCGATCCGAGCGCGCAGGTCGCCGTCTGGCTGGACGGCGTTCGTCTGGCCGGTCCAGCGCTATCCTTCGCCGCCTGGTCCGGGCCGTCGGCAAACCCGTACGGCGTCTGGATCGGCCGCAATCTGCCCCAGAAACCACTGCAAGTCATTGCCGGACAACTGGATGCGCTCGTGGAGAGAATCGACTATCCGTGGCCTTAGTGGCTGTTGACATCCAGCATCATTAGACTTAGTCTAATGATCGTGCAGATCGAAACTACGCTCCGCGAGCATGGCATCCAGCCCTCGGCACAGCGCGTCGCCGTCGCGTATTACGTCCTGCACACCGCCGAGCACCCCTCGGCCGATCTCGTCTGGAAGCGCGTGCGCGAGCGCTTTCCCTGGATCTCCCGCGCCACCGTCTACAACACCCTTCACCTGTTCGTCGACAAGGGTCTGCTGCAGCGGCTGACGATCGCCGAGGACAGCATCGTCTTCGATCCCATCGTCAGTGCGCACCATCACTTCGTCGACGAGGAGACAGGGGCCATCCACGACGTGCCGTGGGATCGCGTGCAGGTTTGCAACATCGAATCGCTGCAGGACTACGAGGTGGAGCACTACCAGGTGGTCATGCGCGGAAAGCTCAAAGCAACACAAAAAGGAGAGAAGTAAACATGTTGACCGTTGGAGACAAGTTCCCCCAGTTCACCGTCACCGCGAACGTCGGCCGCGAGAAGGGCAAGGAGTTCAAGACCCTCTCGAGCAGCGACTTCGCCGGCAAGTGGCTCGTGTTCTACGCGTACCCGAAGGACTTCACCTTCATCTGCCCGACCGAGATCGTGGAGTTCGGCAAGCACACCGCCGACTTCGCCGACCGCGACGCCGTGGTCCTCGGCGGCTCGACCGACAACGAGTTCTCGCACCTGGCGTGGCGCAATGCGCACCCCGATCTCGCGAATGTGCCCACCCCGCTCGTGCACATCAACCCGACCCTCGCGAACGAGCTGGGCATCATCCACAAGGAAGGCGGCGTGGCGCTGCGCGTGACGTTCGTCGTCGATCCGCAGGGCGTGATCCGCTGGGTCGGCGCGTACGACCTCTCGGTCGGTCGCAACGTCGCCGAAGTGCTGCGCACGCTCGACGCGCTGCAGTCGGACGAGCTCTGCCCCTGCAACTGGCAGAAGGGCGAAGAGACGATCAAGGTGGCGTGACCATGAGTGCCGTCGAAACTCTCCGGACTTCGATTCCGGACGTGGCGAAAGACATCAAGCTCAACCTGCAGTCGGTCCTGCAGCCCGGGAGTCTCACGCCGGCACAGCGCTGGGGAGTGGCGATCGCTTCGGCGGTCGCCACCCGCAACGCGGCCCTGCGCGACGCGATGATCGCGGACGCCGGCGCGGAAGTGAGCGGCGAAGTGATCGACGACGCCATCGCCGCCGCGGCGCTGATGGCGATGAACAACGTCTACTACCGCTTCCGCCACCTGATCGGGAAAGAGTCGTACACACAGATGCCGGCCCGCCTGCGGATGCAGCGCATTGCGAAACCTGCAACGAACAAAGCCGACTTCGAGCTGTTCTGCCTGGCCGTCAGCGCGATCAACGGATGCGAGATGTGCATCCGCTCGCACGAGGATGTGGTCCTGAAGGGCGGGGTGACCGAGGAGCAGGTGCACGATGCGGTGCGCGTCGCGGCGACGGTGAACGCGGCGGCCTTGGCGCTGGAGCTGCCGGCGCTCACGACCGCGTGACGCCGGAGCTACTAAAATGCCTTCATGTGCCGGTGGTGCAAGGGGGCGGTGAGCGGGCGGCGGCGCACTTTCTGTTCGGATGCGTGCGTGCACGAGTGGCGGCTGCGGTCGAGCACGTCATATCTGCGCGAATGCGTATTCGCGCGCGACAAAGGCGTCTGCGCGCTGTGCGACGTCGACACGCACAAGGTCCGGCGCCGCGTCATGCGCCTCCCCTTCGCTGAGCGCATGCGCCAGTTCCGGGCGATGCAGGAACACGGGAAGATTCACAAGGGCCGCAAGTCGTGGTGGGAAGCCGACCACATCCGTCCCGTCGTCGAGGGCGGCGACTCCAGCCTCGACAACATGCGCACGCTCTGCATCCCCTGTCATCGCGGCGTGACCACGGAACTGCGGATCCGGCGCAAAGTTTGAACTATCCGCTCCTGAAAACAGGAGCCAACATGCGCAAAGCAACGCTTTTGATCGCCATTGTTTTCGTTGCCGCGTGCAGTACCAATCCGGCAACGGGGAAAAAGCAGTTCAACATCGTCTCCGAATCGCAGGAGCTCGCGATCGGACAACAGTCGCACCGCGAGATCATCGAGCAGTTCGGCGTGTACGACGAGAAGCCCGAGCTCAATCGCCTGGTCGAGCGCGTGGGACGCGAGCTGGCCACGAAATCGGAGCGTCCCAATCTCCCCTGGACCTTCACCGTCCTCGACTCGCCGATGGTCAACGCCATGGCCCTCCCGGGCGGATACATCTACATCACGCGGGGCATGCTCGAGCGGATCAATTCCGAGGAGGAGCTCGCGGGGGTGCTGGGCCATGAGATCGCGCACGTGACGGCACGTCACTCGGCACAGCAGATCTCCAAGCAGCAGCTCGCCCAGGTCGGTCTCGTCCTCGGCGCCGTCGTCGCGGGACCGGAAGTGCTGCAGCAGTACGGACAGCTCGCCCAGCTCGGACTGGGACTGCTCTTCCAGCGCTACTCGCGGCAGCACGAGACCGAGGCCGATCTCCTCGGCACGGGCTACATGGCCGAGGCGCGCTATCACCCGATCGGCGCGGAGCGGATGCTGATGACGCTGCAGCGGCTCGACAAGAATCCCTCCGGCGGCCTCGATCGCTATTTCATGTCCCACCCCGATCCCGCCAAGCGCGTGCGTGACGTGCGCGCGAAGATCACGGAAATGGGGGGCATGGTCTCGGCGGGCAACTTCGAGGCACCGGATCGGGACGAGTACGTGCGCCTGCTCGACGGCGCGATCACCGGCAACAGCACCGAGCACGTCGTGATCCGGAACGGCGTGGTGTACGACCGCGGCCACGGCATCGTCGTGCGCGCGCCGCAGGGGTGGACGGCGGCGACGCAGCCGGGCGTGCTGTTCGCGATGACGCCCGCGCGCGACAACGGCTCCAGCTACTTCGTCGCGCAGGAAGTGAACACTCGCGAGCTCCAGGGTCGCAACGTCCAGGACGCGGTGCGCATCCGTCTCCAGCAGATGGGGCTCGGCTACGTCGGCGCGCGCAACGCGCGGATGGGCACAGGCGAGCAGTTCGCCGTCGACGTCTGGCAGGGCCAGACCCAGGCGGGCATGGTCGGCGTCGAGACGACGCAGTTCGCGCACGGCGACCACGTCGTGGTGATGATGTTCGTCTCGCCGAACGTCAACTCCCGCAACAGTCCGATGACGGCCATCCTCGAGCAGATGGACGTGCGGCCGTCGCAGGCCCGTTCCGCGGAGCCGGCGCGACTGCGCATCGGCGCGGTGCGCAGCGGCGAGTCGTGGGCCGATCTGGCCCGCCGCGCCACGGGCAACACCCGCGACGCGGAGATCGTGGCCAACATCAACGGCTTCGATCTCAATCAGGCGCCGCAGGCCGGCATCATGGTCAAGCTGCCCGAGGAGGTCGTGCAGGACCGCTGAACGTCTCCAGTGGAGCGGCGGCCGAAGGCGGCCGCCGAAGGGTTTCGCTTCGCTCTTCGGCGGCCGGAGCGGCCGCCGCTCCACAAGTTACGACAGCTTCGCCAGCCACTCTTTCGCGACTTCGCCCAGGTACGGCCACGCTTTCTCGCGCAACGCTTCGTCATCGCGCAGCGGCTCGAGAATCGCGGTGAGTCCCGCTTCCGCGAGATCCTGATCCCTGGCGCGGAGAACGACGTCGAGGATCTCACCGGCGCGCCGCCGTACGTCGGGCGTGTAGTCTCCGCGGCCGATCAGCATCTCGCCGATGTACTCCTCGAGGAACACGTGCGGATAAGGATCGCGAAACCCGTCGAGCCATTCGAGGTACGAGTCCTCGATCTCCGCGCGCAGCTCCGGGAACTGCGCCGCGAGATAGTCCGGGAAGTTGTACCAGTCAGGCTCCATGGCGGTGATGGCGGACCTGGAGCGCCGATGCCATCCGCCGCGCTGCCTCGCCGGCGGAGGTGACCGACGTGTCGATGCGCAGATCGTAAACGAGCCAGCGATGAACGCGCTCGGATTGCGCCGCCGCCATGCCGATCCTGCGATCGCCACGCGCGCTCTCGCGCTCATTCAGAACGTCGACGGGACAATCGAGTCCGACGAAGAGCGTGGCATGTCCGGCGACCGCTTCGCGGAGCAGGGCCGCCTCGCGCTCGGACGTGATCGCGTGATCGATGACGAGATCGTGGCCGAGACGCGCGAGCTCGCGCACGCATGCGTAGAACGCGTCGACGAGCCGCGGATCGGCACGCTCCTCCCCGTTTTCGAGGCGGGTGAGGACACGCGGCGGCAGCGAGTAGAGGATGCTGTCGATCGAGAAGTTGAGGAACACGCCGGGCGCGAGATCCTGAAACGCGCGCGCCACGGCGGTCTTGCCGGAGCTGGACGTCCCGTTGAGAACGACGATGCGGGCCACGCGCGCGACTCAGCGGAACGTGTCGCAGTCGCGAATGGTGCCGGACTTGAAGCCGCGCTGGAACCACTCCATGCGCTGCGCTGCGGAACCGTGAGTGAAGCCGTCGGGGTTCACGGCCCGGCCCGACATCTCCTGGATGCGATCGTCGCCGACCGCGGAAGCCGCACCGAGTCCTTCCTCGACGTCGCCCGCTTCCAGCTTCCCGCGTTGCGCCGCCGACGCCGCCCAGATGCCGGCATAGCAGTCGGCCTGCAGCTCGAGACGCACGGAGTATTCGTTCGCGTTGCGGCGATCGCTCTGCATGGCCTCGCGCACCTTGTCGGAAGTGCCGGTGAGGTTCTGCACGTGATGTCCGATCTCGTGCGCGACGACGTAGGCCTGGGCAAAGTCCCCGGGCGCGCCGAAACGCCGATCGAGCTCGTCGAAGAAGGAGAGGTCGAGATAGACCTTGCCGTCCGCGGGGCAGTAGAACGGGCCGCTGGCCGCCTGTCCGACGCCGCACGAAGTCTGGGTCATGTCGCGGAAGAGGACGACCCCGGCCCGCTGATACTGCACGCCTTCCTGCTGGAAGACCTGCGTCCAGACGCTCTGGATGTCGTCGATGAGGAACTGCTTGAGGAACTTTGAGCGTTCCGCCTCCTCCGGCGTCTCCGCGACCGCGGTCGTGGTCTGTCCCGGCTGCGTGGGCACGGGTGCAGGCGTACCGCCGCTGCCGTCGAACATGGCGAAGAAGTTCTTCCCCGTCAGGAGCGAGAGCACGAGCAGGATGATCGCGCCACCGCATCCGATGGTCGGCCCCCGGCCGAAACCAAAGCCGCCGCCGGATCCGCGGCGATCTTCCACATCCGAGCTGACTTGACCAGGCGTCCAACGCATGACGCTGGTGAGTAGCAGAACAAATGCCCGGATCGGTTTCCCCCCGCTCCCCTGCCCCGTCTAACCCGGCAAAAGGAGCACAAACATGCGTCGATTGATCGTTTTTCTGATCTTCCTGGCCGCCTGCACCCGGTCCGAGCGCCACACCGTGAGAACGGCGAACGAGGTCCAGGGCGGCGTCGCGGGTGGCGTGGTGGGCGGGGTCGAGCAAGGGCGCGCCGCCGCGCAGCCTCTCGCCTTCAAGATGTCCGCACCGGACGCGATCCACAACACCGAGGAGTACGGGCGGTTCGACGAGAACCCGTTCCTCCGTCCCGGCGACAACCCTCTCTCGACGTTCTCCATCGACGTCGACCGCGCCTCCTACGCCAACGTGCGGCGCATGCTGCGCGACGGCACGCGTCCGCCGCGCAACGCCGTGCGCATCGAAGAGATGATCAACTACTTTACCTACGACTATCCGGAGCCCGCGGGCGGCGATCCCGTCTCCATCACCACCGAGCTGGCGGAGTGCCCGTGGAACGAGCGGCATCGCCTGCTCCTCATCGGCCTGCAGACGAAGAAGATCGAGACCGCCGATCTGCCGCCCAACAACCTCGTGTTCCTGGTGGACACGTCGGGCTCGATGGCGTCGCCGGACAAGCTCCCGCTCGTGAAGAACGCGCTGCGGCTGCTGGTCGATCAACTGCGGCCCGAGGACACGGTCTCCATCGTGGCCTACGCCGGCAGCGCGGGACTGGTGCTGAAGCCGACGCACGGCTCCGATCGTGGCGCGATCCTCGCCGCCCTCGACGCATTCGAAGCCGGCGGCTCGACCGCGGGCGCCGAGGGCATCGTGCTCGCCTATCAGGTCGCGAAGGAGAACTTCCTCCGCAACGGCAACAACCGGGTCATCCTCGCCACCGACGGCGACTTCAACGTCGGAGTGAGCAGCGATGGAGAGCTGGAGCAGCTCATCGAAAACAAGCGTCGCGATGGCATCTTCCTCACCGTCCTCGGGTTCGGCAGCGGCAACATCAAGGACTCGAAGATGGAGCTGCTGGCCGACAAGGGCAACGGCAACTACGCGTACATCGACACGATCGCCGAGGCGCGGAAGTCGCTGGTGCAGGAGATGGGAGCGACGCTGCTCACGGTCGCGAAGGACGTGAAGATCCAGGTCGAGTTCAATCCCGCGACGGTCGGCGCGTACCGCCTGATCGGTTACGAGAACCGCCTGCTGCGCGCCGAGGACTTCAACAACGATGAGAAAGACGCCGGCGAGATCGGGGCCGGACACTCGGTGACCGCGCTGTACGAGATCGTGCCTCCCGGCGAAGACGTGCAGAACGGCACCGTCGATCCGCTGAAGTATCAGACCCGGAGCGCCGCGTCCTCCGGGGACGTGGCAACGGTCAAGCTGCGCTACAAGGCGCCGGACGGCGACACGTCGAAGCTCATGACCCGGATCGTGACGGACACGCTCACACCGGCGTCCGACAACTTCCGGCTCGCCTCCTCGGTCGCGCAACTGGGAATGCTCCTGCGCGAGTCGCCGCACAAGGGAGAGTCGGCGTTCGAGAAGATCCCGCAGATCGCGGCCGAGGACTTCCCGCAGGTCGTGGCCATGGCCATGGAGGCGGAGCGCCGCAAAACGGCGGGCTGATCGCAACTGGACCGCCGGCGGCTCGCCGGCCGGTACGCCGGCCGCTGGCCGGCATGAGTCGCCGCCGGGCCGGCGGCGATCCGGCCGGCTGGCAGCCGGCGGTCCGCGTCAATCGTCGGTCAGTCTCCGTGTCCACTACACTCTCATCGTGGACCCGGAGCGACGCTGCCCGCACTCGACGCCGTCCGGCCGCGCGTGCAGGTGGACACGATGCTGCGCACCGCGCAGCAGCATCACGTACAACTGAGCGCGATGGCCGACACCAAGGCCAGCCTGCTGATCACCATCTCCTCGATCGTGCTGACCATCGCTTTGAGCCGCGCGGACGAGCCGATCCTCCGTCCCGCGCTGCTCACGCTCGCGGCGTCGTCGCTGCTGTCGCTCCTGCTGGCCATCATCGCGGTGCTGCCGACGTTCGCCCCGCGCGCGGTGCAGCGCGGCGAGGCGCGCCGCAACCTCCTCTTCTTCGGCCACTTCGGCGAGATGTCGGAGCAGGAGTTCCTCAAGCAGATGGAGCCCATCCTCCACTCCGACACGCTCATCTACGAGGCCATGCTCCGCGATCTCTACGGCATCGGCGCATACCTCTATCGCAAGAAGTACCGCTTCCTGCGATTTGCGTACGTGGCCCTGCTCGCGGGCTTCCTGATCGCGACGGCGGTGGAGGTGTGGGTGCTGGCGAGCTGACTCAGATCGACTGGCCGCTCGCGGGAGGATAGTCGTCCGCGCGGACCAGGATCTCGCGCGGCTTCGAGCCCTGGGACGGGCCGACCACGCCGTTCGCCTCCATGATCTCGATCAGGCGCGCGGCGCGCGAATATCCGAGCTTGAGGCGGCGCTGCAGGTACGACGCGCTGGCCTGGCCGGTGGTGAGCACGACCCGCACCGCGTCGTCGTACTTCGGATCCTCGAGGTACTCGATGCCGTCGACGCCGCTCTTCTCCTCTTCGAGCCTGGTGATCTCCTCGAGGAACTTCGGCTCGCCCTGGTTCTTCTTCACGTAATCGACGATCTCGTTGATCTCGCGCTCGGACACGTACGCGCCGTGGAGACGCTTGATGCGCGCCGTGCCGGGCGGGAGGAACAGCATGTCGCCGTTGCCGAGGAGCTTCTCGGCCCCCTGCGTGTCGAGGATGGTGCGCGAGTCGATCTTCGACGCGACCTGGAACGACATGCGCGACGGCAGGTTGGCCTTGATCACGCCGGTGATGACGTCGACCGAGGGGCGTTGCGTGGCGATGATGAGATGGATGCCCACCGCCCGCGCCTTCTGCGCCAGACGGGTCACCGAGTCTTCGACGTCCTTCGCGGCGACCATCATCAGGTCCGCGAACTCGTCGATGATGATCACGATGTACTGCAGGGGCTCGTCGGACGGCGTCGGCGCGTCCGCGGCGAGCTTTTTCGCGCGGCGGTACGAGTCCGGATCCGTCAGCAGCGAGTTGTACTGATCGATGTTGCGGACGCCGCACTCGGACAGCGTGCGGTAGCGGTTCTCCATCTCGTTCACGGCCCAGATCAGCGCCGTGGAGGCGTGCTTCGGATCGGTGATGATCGGATGCAGGAGGTGCGGGATGTCCTCGTACACCTTCAGCTCGACCATCTTCGGATCGATCATCAGCATGCGCAGTTGCGAGGGCAGCGCCTTGTAGAGCAGCGAGACGATCATCGAGTTGAGGCCGACCGACTTGCCCGCGCCCGTTGCGCCGGCGACGAGGAGGTGGGGCATCTTGGCGAGGTCGGTGACCATCGCCTCGCCGTGAATGTCCTTGCCGAGAGCGAGCGTGAGCAGCGAGGACGATGCCGCGAAGGCATCGGTCTCGATGATGTCGCGCAGCGCGATGAGCTCGCGCTTGCGGTTCGGGACCTCGATGCCGACCGTCGACGATCCGGAGATGCGCTCGATGCGGATCGACTCGGCCTTGAGGGCGAGGGCGAGATCGTCGCCGAGGTTCACGACCTTGGCGTACTTCACCCCGGCGCTGGGCTTGAACTCGAACGTCGTGACGACCGGCCCGGGGTGGTAGGCCGTGATTTCGCCTTCCACCGAGAACTCGCGGCAGCGGGCCTCGATGAGATGGCCGATCTCGAGGAACTTCTTGTGGACCTCGTCGTTGATGGTGTCCTGCTTCGGCCCTTCCTTCAGAAGGTTCATGGGCGGCAGAGCGTCGTGCGTGAGCTTGATCTCGCGGCGAGCCGGCTTCTCCGGCTTGCGCGCGGGCGGACGCGGAATCGCCTTCGGCTTGGGAAGGGGCACGTCTTCGAAGAGGGGATCTTCGAAGTCCACCGGCAGGTCCTCAGGCGCAGGAACCGGCGCCGGACGCGGAGTGGAGGGGGGGGGGGG
>DATLOL010000155.1:0-90822 GCA_035536275.1 Thermoanaerobaculia bacterium | reverse complement strand
CCCCCCCCCGCCGCTCCACCTTTCTCGCCTCCATGCGCGAGACCGTGCATTTCGCCCGAAGAGCGCCGCGCATTCTCGGACTGCTGACCGTCAAAGGCGGCTACGGCCTCGGCGGGGGCGTCGTGGCCATGCTCAGCGTGTTCGGACGCGAGGTCTTTCAGGCCGGTGCGTTCGGCATCGGACTGCTCTTCGCCGCGCGCGGCGCGGGCGCGCTCCTCGGGCCGTTTCTGCTCCGCGCGGTTGTGCGCACCGACAACGCGCGTTATCGAGCGATCGCGTTCTGCGTCCTCGCCTTCGGCACCGGCTACGCGGCGCTGGCGATCTCGAAGACGCTCGCCGCCGGCGTCGCCGCCATCGCCTTCGCGCACCTCGGCGGCGGCGCCGCCTGGCAGGTCTCGACGTACGGCCTGCAGCGCGAGACGCCCGATCACATCCGCGGCCGCGTCTTCGCCGCCGACTACGGCTTCGTGACCTTGACCATGGCCGTTTCGGGCCTCATCACGGGCATCGCCGCGGATCGTTTCGGCGCCACCGCCGCCACCCTCGGCACGGCCTCGGTGTGCCTGCTCTTCGGACTGATCTGGGCGGCGTGGACCTGGCGGCTCTGGCGCGCCGCGCCGCTCGTGCTGCTCCTGCTTTTCGGCTGCAGCCGCGAGGTCGTGAAGCCGCCGGTGATCCTCATCTCCATCGACACGCTGCGCTCCGACTACGCGACGACGCCGAACATCCGCGCGCTGGCGAACGACGGCATCACGTTCGAGCGCGTTCTCACAAGGCGCGAAAATGGTCCGCGGAGCCACGAAAATAGCTGGCGAAGCCACGAAAATAGCCCGCGGCGCCACGCGTGAGGCTTAAAGAGTCACGCGTGAGGCTTAAAGAGCCGCGCGTGAGGCTTACGGCTCCACGTTTTGGGTCTGTAACCCCACGCGTGAGGCTTACAGCCCCACGTTTGACTCTAACGGAGCCACGAATAGAGCGCGAGGTCATTAATCGTGGCAGCGAATGCCATTTCAAGATGACACTCACACCTCGCGCGTGGCTCCGTTGTCCTCGAACGTGAGCATTTTCATCGCGCGCGTGGCTCCGTAAGCCTCGCGCGTGGCTCGCTAAGACCCTCACGTGGCAACGAAAGAGTCAAACGTGGGGCCGTAGACCCCACGCGTGAGGTGTTTGGAGCCACGCGTGGGGTCGTTCACCATTTAACGTGGGGTCGTAGACCCATTCATCAATGACCGCGGACCTTAATCGTAAGGTGGTCAGCCATTTATGGTGGCTCTGAACGACATTTAACGAGGACCCTACGTCATTTCGAGAGGACGCTGCAGGGACGTCTGCAGCCTCGCCCGGCCCGATCCGCGCCACCAGCCGATCAAGCCGGAGACCGGCCCGAGGAGCCAGTACATCAGACCGGCCCACTTCACGGACTCGCCTTCGAGCGTTCCGCCGGCCAGCGCCGAGACCAGGCCGATGGCGATGTAGGACGCGTACATGATCATGGCCGTGCGCGTGTCCCACCGTTCCAGCTCGTTGAGGTCGAGCTGGTCGCGCAGCCGCCAGGCGTGCGCGTACATGGCCAGGAACATGGCGAAGATGCCGGCGAAGCCCACGCCGTAGATCACCATCAGCTCGTTCCCGCCTTCGTTGATGCGGATCTGTCCCGTGACCAGCGAGAACATGTACTTGAGCGGGTACGTGTAGAACAGCACGATGAAGAGCAGCACGGCGTTGAGGGCGATGGTCAGGTCGTCGGTGAGCGCGTAGCGTTTGAAGAAGACGTGGTGGACGTACCAGACCCAGGTCAGGATGGCAAAGCAGATCGCGAACGCGGGAAACCCGCGCATCGTGTTCATGAGCTCCTGAAAGGTCTGGGGCCCCTCGAGCGAGACCACGATCAGCGTCAGCGCAAAGCCGAACACCACGTCGCTGAACGCCTCCACCCGCGACACCTCGCGCCCCCGCCACCGGAACGGAATCATCTTCTGCATGAGGAGATCGTACGGGAGGCGCAACGCGCTGTCAGCTGACGTTTGTCAGGAACGCTTTCAATCGACCCACAGAGAGGCGCCCCGGTCGTCTCTCTTCGTGGCCGGACTGAGTGCGTTCTGCCTAAGCGGCCTCGCGGAGCGCGTTCGTGACCCCCAGCAACTGCGCCACGAACTCCTCCACATTCGGCGCGTAGCGCTTGCGCGCTCGCGCGAACACTTCGTTCGCGAACGCGCGGTTCTGCGCGGTGAAGCGGAGCGCGTTGTAGAGGCTCGTGATCGTGTTGTTGGCGCCGCCGCGCATCAGGATGCGCTCGATGGCCGGCATCGCCGGCTGGTAGCTCGCGTTGGCGGCGTGGATCAGCCAGTTCGTCGGCGGCGCATTGCGCGAGCTGAGGCTCAGCGCGTTGTCCACCTCCGCCATGCGCGCGCGGAGCGTTTGGGTGGGGGCGAGGGAGAGGAAGAGGTCGATCTCCACGTCGCTCCAGGTGGCGGGCGAGAGTTGCGAGATGGACGTCCCCGAGCCGAACGACTGCGCGCGCTGCAGGGCGCGGTTGTAGATGACGGACGACGTCGCAGCGGTCACGTTCGTCGGGAGGCCGGGCTGGTAGAGCCATTCCTGCAGGCGCAGGTCGGCGTCCGAGGGAACGTAGGGCGCGAGCGTGATGAGGAACGTCTCGTGATCGACCCAGCGCCAGGCGAAGCGGGAGAACCATTCGTCGAGGAAGGCGTCGAGGGTCGTGCGGCCGAGGCGGTCTTCGAGCGTGCGCACGAACAGCTCGCCCTTGAGGTAGCCGGTCGCGCCGAAGCCGTCGTTGGGCCACGCCACGTGACGATGCATGACCGACGCGTCGCGGTTCGGCGGCTGGGCCGCGTAGCTCGCGTAGGAGTTGCGGTCCAGAAAGTACGACAGCTCCGCGCGATCCGCGCCGGACATCTCTTCGATGATGCGCAGCGCGAGGTACGACGTGATGCCCTCGTTGATCCAGACGTCGTCCCAGTTCGCGAGCGTGACCAGATCGCCGGCCCACGAATGCGCGAGCTCGTGCGCGATCAGGTTGCGCGGATCCGGTTTTGCGGGGTGGTTGCCGGTGACCACGCTGAACGGGTTGATGAAGTTCAGCATGGGATGCTCCATGCCGCCGGCGATGTACGTCGGAGGCATGAGCAGCAGGTCGTAGCGCACGAATGGATACGGCGTGATGATCCGCTCCGCCGTGTCGACCATGTCCGGCACGTACGACAGCTCGTGGATCGCGTCCGCCATCAGCTCCGGCTCCGCGTAGACGCCGGTGCGCTCGTCGAAGGCGTGGAACTGCAGCCGCCCGACGCCGATCGCGATCAGGTACGACGGCACGGTCCTGGTCATCCGGAACGTGTAGATGCCGGACGCGTTCGTCGACGTCGGATTGTTCTCCGCGCTCATGAGCGCGAGCAGGTGCGGCGGCACGCGCACCGTCGCCTCCCAGGTCATGCGCATGGCCGGCGTGTCCTGGATCGGGATCCAGCTTCGCCCGGTGATCGGCTCGTTCTGCGAGTAGAGGTACGGCTCCTGTCGCCCGTAGCTCTGCTCCGCGCGGTTCCAGAAGAGACCGGGAGCGTCCTGCATCGTCACGTAGGTGATCGTCACCGTGCGCGTCGCCGGCTGAATGCCGATCGTCAGCGGCTGCCCGTAGCTTCTGGACTGGCCGATGGACCACAGCGTGGGCGTCGAGCCGTCGAGGGTGACGGCCTGGATGTCGAGGTTGAACGTATCGAGGATGAGTTGCCGGGTGCCGGTCCGGTTCTCGAGGGTCAGCGTGGCCGTGCCGGCCAGCCGCCTCGTCTCGAAGTCGACCGTCAGGTCCAGCGCCAGATGCCGCGTCGTCACCTCGGACGTATTCGAGAACGTGAACGCGTCCGCCGGCGGCTGGCTGGGCAGGAATTCCGGGTGCCGAACCGCCCGCTGCCGCGCCGCGAAGAGGAAGAGGAAGACGAAGAGGGAAAGGGCGATCCGACGCCGTGCCATGGAGCCATGGTAACGGCCGCCGAGGGAAGTTGTGTTTCAAAGCGGTAGGGAAATCCGGCGGCGCGGCTCTCCAATGCATACAAGCGATTTTTGAGGAGGCCCCCATGCCGCGGAACATCGTTCTCTTCTGTGACGGCACCGCCAACAAGTTCGGGGAAAAGAACACGAACGTCGTGCGCATCGTGCAGTCGCTGGTGCGCGACGACCAGGAGCAGATCGTCTACTACGATCCGGGGGTGGGGACGATGCCCGGTCCGGGACTGGTCACGCGGACAGGGCGCTTCCTCTCGAAGGTCATCGACCTCGCCTTCGCGACCGGACTCGATCGCAACGTCGAAGAGGCGTACTCGTTCCTCATGGAGCAGTGGCAGGAGGACGACCGGATCTACCTCTTCGGCTTCAGCCGCGGGGCGTACACGGCGCGCGTCGTGGCGGCGCTGCTCCATCACATCGGCCTGCTGCCGCGCGGCTCGCAGAATCTGATTCCGTACGCGCTGCGGCTGCTGCGCATCGCCCGCAAGGACGCGCGCGAAGTCGGCGATCAGTTCCGCGAGACGTTCGCGCGCCCCACCGGCTCCCCGGGCCGCCGCTGCAAGGTCCATTTCGTGGGCGTGTGGGACACCGTGTCGTCGGTCGGATGGTTCTGGGAGCCGGCGAAGTTCCGCTACACGGCGACGAATCCCGGCATCTCCATCGCCCGTCACGCGATCTCGATCGACGAACGCCGCGCGTTCTACCGGCAGAACCGCTTCTACGCGGCAGCCGGCCAGGACCTGAAGCAGCTCTGGTTCCCCGGCGTCCATTCCGACGTCGGTGGTGGCTACGCCGACTCGCACCTGGGCCGCAGCTCGTTCGAGTGGATGCTCGACGAGGCCATCGCGGCGGGCCTGCATGTCGATGCCGCGCGTCGCGACGCGGCGGCGTCGCGGCCTCCTGTAGCGAAGCCGTGGCTCGAAAAGAAGCACAACGAGCTGCTCAAGCCGTGGTGGTGGCCGCTCGAGCTCTTCCCGAAGATTCATTTCAACACGCAAAAGCAGCGCAAGGAGATCCGGATGAACTTCTTCCGCAGCCGCCGGCTGCTCGATGGCGAGCTGCTGCACGAGTCGACGGTGCGGCGGATCAAGGACGATCCGCGCTACAACCCGGCCTCGATCTCTCGCGCGTTCCTGGAGCACGTGCGGGATCCGCGGGTCGCGGCGGCCACGATGCCGTACACGAAAGATACGCGGGCGATCGCAGCCGCGCCGCTTCCGTCGATGTAGTAATCTCCCGCGCCTGATGATCGTCAGGTCGTATGAGGGGAAAGAACCGCGTTTCGGCGCGCGCGTGTTCGTCGCCGAGAACGCCGCCGTGATCGGCGAGGTGGACCTCGGCGACGACTGCTCGGTGTGGTTCTCGACGACCATTCGCGCCGACGTGAACGCGATCCGCATCGGCGCAGGGACGAACATCCAGGACAACTGCACCATCCACGTCACGCATCACGACTGGCCGACCGTCATCGGCGAGCACGTCACCATCGGTCACGGCGCGATCGTGCACGGCTGCACCATTCAGGACGGGGCGCTGATCGGCATCGGCTCGCGCGTGCTCGACGGGGCGGTGGTGGGGGAGAGCGCGCTGGTCGGCGCGGGCGCGCTCGTCCCGCCCGGCATGCACGTCCCGCCGCGCACCCTCGTCCTCGGCACGCCCGCCCGTGTGAAACGCGACCTCACCGAGGACGAGCTGGCGCATCTGGATCGGTCGTGGCGCCATTACGTCGAATACAAAGACAAGCACATGAAGTGCTGAGTGCTGGGTGCTGAGTGCTGAGAGGAAGGCGGGACTCAGCACCCAGCACTCAGCACTCAGCACCTGGCACAACATGAACGGAACACTGAACAAATCGAACGTTGGACAGTCCGTAACCCTCCACGGCTGGATTCAGAAGCACCGCGATTTCGGGGAGCTGATTTTTCTCGACCTGCGCGACCGCACGGGGATCGCCCAGATCGTCGTCGACAAGGAGCGCGGTGCGGGTGAGGCACTCGTGGCCACCGCGAAGGAGCTGCGCTCCGAGTTCGTCGTGCGGATCGAGGGCGAGGTCGTCGAGCGCGCGGATGCGCAGAAGAATCCGAAGCTGCCGACGGGCGACATCGAGGTCGTGGCCAAGAACATCGTCATCCTGAACCGCGCGGAGACGCCGCCGTTTCCGATCGAGGACGACACCGACGCCGCGGAAGAGTTGCGCCTGCAGTACCGGTATCTCGACCTGCGCCGGCCGTCCCTCGCGCGCAACCTGACCATGCGGCACAAGATGCTCACCGCGGTGCGGGTCTACTTCGACCGCAACGGGTTCCTCGAGATCGAGACGCCGATGCTGACCAAGTCGACGCCCGAGGGGGCGCGCGACTATCTGGTGCCGAGCCGGGTGCACAAGGGGCAGTTCTACGCCCTGCCGCAGTCGCCGCAGATCTTCAAGCAGCTGTGCATGGTGGCGGGGCTGGAGCGCTACTTCCAGATCGCGCGCTGCTTCCGCGACGAGGACCTGCGCCGCGACCGCCAGCCCGAGTTCACGCAGATCGACGTCGAGGCGTCGTTCATCGACGAAGAGTTCATCTATCGGACGATGGAAGGGCTGTTCGCGGAGATCTTCCCGATCGCGGGGATCGAGGTGAAGACGCCGTTCCCGCGCATGACCTGGCAGGAGGCGATGGACCGCTTCGGTATCGACCGCCCGGACACGCGCTTCGGGATGGAGCTGATCGACGTGACCGAGGTCGCGAAGGCGACGCCGTTCGAGCCGTTCAAAAACGCGGCGACGGTGCGGGCGATCGTCGTGCCGAACGGCGCGAGCTTCAGCCGCAAGCGCATCGATGACGTGACCGAGGATGCGAAGAAGCTCGGCGCGACCGGGCTGGTGTGGGTGAAGTTCAATGCGGAGAAGCAGGCGTCGATCAAGAAGTTTCTCGACGACGCCGCGTTCGACGCGCTGCGTTCCGCACTCAAAGCAAACGATGGCGACATGGCCCTCATCGTCGCCGGCAACACGACGAAGGTCTGGGACGTGCTCGGCTCGCTGCGTCTGAAGATCGCGGCCGAGGAGAAGCTGATCCCGGCGGAGACCTGGCACTTTCTCTGGGTCACCGACTTTCCGCTGTACGAGTGGGACGAGGAGTCGGGACGCTTTTTCGCGCGGCATCACCCGTTCACGTCGCCGCGGCTCGAGCATCTCGACCGGCTCGAGACCGACCCGGGCAACGTGCTTGCGCGCGCGTACGATCTGGTGCTGAACGGCATCGAGCTGGGCGGCGGATCGATCCGCATCAATCAGCCCGAGCTGCAGCAGCGGATGTTCCGCGCCCTCGGCATCACCGACGAGGAGGCGCGCGAGCGCTTCGGCTTCCTCATCGACGCGTTCCGCTACGGCGCCCCGCCGCACGGCGGGATCGCCTTCGGCGTGGACCGCATCGCCATGATGATGGCCCGCGCGGACTCCCTGCGCGACGTGATCGCGTTCCCGAAGACGGCCCGCGCGCAGGACCTGATGTGCGCGGCGCCCAGCGAAGTGGATGAGCGGCAGTTGACGGAGCTGGGGATCGCAAAGCGCGGGTGATGTTGCTGGTTGCTATGTTGCTGGTTCCTCGTGGTTGACTGGGTTTCAGGCGATGCATCGCAAGCAACCAGCAACACAGCAACACAGCAACGAAAGATCACGATGACGCCCTTCATTTCCGTCCACGACGCCCCCGTCTTCGTCGGCCGCGGCCTGCTCGACCGCGTCGGCGCGCTGGTGCGGCCGCGCGGGCGGGTCTTCGTCATCACCTCCCATGCGCTGAAGTCGCGGTTCGGCGAGCGAGTTGCTGCGTCGTTCGCAAACGCCGAGATCCTCACCATCGAGGAAGGGGAGGCGAACAAGACTCTCGACACCGCGAACGACGTCGTCACGCAGCTCCTCGATCGCGGCGCGAAGCGCGACTCGATGGCCGTCGTGGTCGGCGGCGGGATGATCGGCGACACCGCGGGCTTCGCCGCCTCGATCTTTCTGCGCGGCATCGATCTCGTGCACGTCCCGACGACGCTCCTCGCCCAGGTCGACAGCTCCATCGGCGGGAAGCTGGCCGTCAACCACGCGAAGGGAAAGAACCTCATCGGCAGCTTCTATCCGCCGCGCGCGATCGTCAGTGACCTCGCCGTGCTGGACACGCTGCCGCCGCGCGAGCGACTCAGCGGTCTGTACGAGGCTCTGAAGGGCGGCGTGATCGGCGATCCGTCGCTGTTCGAGCTGTTCGAGCGCGACTCGCTGGACATCGAGGAGATCGTCCGCAAGGCCATCAAGGTGAAGGTCGACATCGTCGAGACGGACGAGCGCGAGGCGGACCTGCGCCGCCTCCTCAACTACGGCCACACCATCGCCCACGGCATCGAGGCCGCGCTGCATTACGAGGGGATGACCCACGGCGAGGCCGTGGCGTGGGGGATGATCGGCGCGAACCTCATCGCCGTCGAGCGCGGCCTGCTCGCGCGCCAACAAGCCGAGCGCATCCGCAACACGATCCTGAAGTACGAGCCGGCGCCGCTGCCGCGTCTGAGCGTCGACGACGTCTTCGCCGCCACGGAGCACGACAAGAAGAACACGGGGACGTCGCGGGTGATGGTGTTTCCGCGCCGGGTCGGCGATTGCGTTGTGGTGAACGATGTGACGGCCGGCGAGCTGCATTCCGCGATTGCCGCTATCCTGCCGGCGTGAAGACCCTCGTCCTCCTGTCCCTCATCCTTGCCCAGGTTCCGTACATCGAGACGCTCGAAGTGAGCGTGCACAGCGTCGACGTCGTGGTCACGGACGCTCAAGGCAAGCCAGTCCCGGGTCTGACCCGCGACGATTTCCAGATCTTCGAAGACGGAGTCGAGCAGAGGATCACGAACTTTTCGGCGTTTCATGGTGGACCAGTGTCATCCCGAGCGGAGTCGAGGGATCCCCTCGTTCCAGCAGGGGATGCATCGACTGCGCTCGGCATGACACCGGCGGCCGAGGCGAAGCGGGCGCCGCGCAAGTTCATCTTCTATGTCGATGAGATGTCGCTCTCCTCACCGGTGATGAAGCAGCTCGAGACCCAGCTCGGGAAGCTCATCGACACGACCATGGAGCCGGGCGACGAGGCCATGATTCTGCGGCCGGCCGAGGAGAAGAAGCTGACGGCGCCGTTCAGCGGAGACCGGGCGGCGGTGCGCAAGGCCCTGCTCGAGACCATTCGCGACGAGAGGTGGCGCGCCGACGCGCCGATCCTCCGCGAGCTCCGTCTGCTCGAGAACGAGATGCGGGGCGTGTCCAGTCACATTTCCGCGCGCATCGCCGCGCGCCGCTGGGCCGGGCTCGTTCGCGCCCGCGTGCAGCAGCGCCTCGGCCACCTCAACGCCGTCGTGAACGGTGCGTCCGGCATCGAGGGACGCAAGGTGCTCGTGCTCGTCGCGGAGTCTCTGCCGGTGGAGCCGGGCAAAGAGGCGTTCACCGCGTACAGCGACGTCGTGAGCGTCGAGGCGAATCAGGGCGGCGACCCGACCGCCGTCGGCGGCGGTGATGCCTTCGCGGACTGGACCACGACGACCAGCTACGAGAGCAACGTCGACTGGGTCAGCCTGAAGCCGCTCGTCAACGAGATCGCCCGCAGCGCGTCGACCAACGGCATCACCATCTACACGATCCAGCCGGAGTACGGACTCGACCTTCTCCTGCCCGGCGGCAACATCGGCGCGACCACGCCCGGACGCGATGCCGGGAGCGCCCAACAGCAGCGCAGCCGGCCGGCGTCGTCGGCGCGACTGACCGCCGTCGGCATGACCAAGTTCGTCGAGCACATGAGCACGAACACCGAGAACGCGCTCCGGCCGCTGGCCGAGCTGACCGGCGGTACGTGGCAGCGCGGCGGCGTGCGTGCCGACAATCTGGTCAACGCCATCACCAGCGACGTGCAGAGCTACTACTCCCTCGGCTATCGCGCCGGCGAAGACGTCGATCGCCCGCATCGCCTCGAGGTGCGCGTGAAAGGACGTCCGGAGCTGCGCGTGCGCACGCGCCAGGAAGTGCTGCGCAAGTCGCCGGAACGCGAGATGACCGATCGCGTCGTGGCCTCGCTGCTCGTGCCGCCGGCCACGAACGAGATGAACATCCGGCTCGAGTCGAAGCAGACCGGCGTCGCGCCGGACCGGCAGTACAAGACGGTGATGGTCGCGGCGCGCGTGCCGCTGTCTGCGCTCACGTTCCTGCCCGAGGGGGACAAGCTGAAGGCGCGGTTCACGGTGCATTACGCGGTCAGCGGTCAGGACACCGACTTCGTCAGCGGCGTCCACGGCACGCAGGTCGTCGAGGTGCCCGCGGACAAGTTCGAGGAGGTGAAGTCGCAGAACTGGACATACGTCGTCCCGTTCAACCTGCGCCCCGCGAAACATTCGGTTGCGATCGGGGTCCTCGACTCGCTGTCGAACATGTCCGGGTTCAGCCGAATCGACCTCGACCTCCGGTGACCTGAGGGCTCGAAGTGCCAAGGGCAACCCGGTCACCGGCCTGACGCGCGACGACTTCGAGGTCCTCGAGGATGGTCAGAAGCAGGCCCTCACGAACTTCTCGGCGTTTCAAGGTGGAGGACAGGCAATCCTGCCTGTCCCAGCGGGGACGCCAGGTCAGGCAGGATTGCCTGTCCTCAACCCGCCACCACCGCGCAAGTTCATCTTCTACATCGACGAGATGGCGCTGTCGCAACCATCCGCGAAGAAGCTGAAGGGCGAGCTCGATCGGCTTTTCGAGACTACCTTCCGCGACGGTGACGAGGGATTGATCGTCAGTCCGGCGCAGGAAGAGAAACTGAAGCTGCCGTTCAGCGGCGACCGGGATGTCGTGCGCGACGCGCTGATGAAAGCGATCGATCGCGAGCACTGGCGGGCGACCGCACCGTACTTCCTCGAACAGCGCCAGCTCGGGATCGAGATGGAGGGCGCGGGAAGCGGGCAGGGGCGCCGATACGCGGCGCGGCGGTGGGCGTAGTGGATGCGCAGCCGCGTCCAGCAGCGCCTCGGCCATCTTCGCGCGATCGTCACCGCGACGGGCGACGTCAGCGGCCGTAAAGTCCTGGTCCTGGTGACGGAGTCGCTTCCGCTGGAGCCGGGGAAGGAAGCGTTCACGGCGAGCTTCGACGCGGTCTCGGAGACGGCATTCGAAGGGGAGGGCGCGGACACGGCGTTCGGCGACTGGTCGCTCCTCACCGACTTCCGTTCCGTCGACTGGGTGAACCTCGCGCCGCTGGTCGAGGAGATCGCCCGCAGCGCCGCGACGAACGGCATCACCATCTACGCCGTGCAGCCCGAGTACGGCATCGGGATGCTCGCACCGGGTGGCGACATTGGCGGGCCGACTCCGGGACGCGAGGCCTGGAACGATCCGCGCGTCACGCAGCGCGTCCGTTCGGCGTCACAGCCGATCGCCGGTACGTCCGGCAACTACACGATTGTCGAGCATCGCGCGACGAACACTGAAGGCACACTGCGCCGTCTGGCGGAGACGACCGGCGGCACGTGGCATCGCGGCGGTCTGAGCTTCGACGACCTCGTCGACCACATCGCCAGCGACGTCGCCTCCTACTACTCCCTCGGACATCACGCGGAGGGCAGCCTCGACACGGGTCTTCGCGTCGAGGTGCGCGTGAAGGGACGCCCGGAGCTCCGCGTGCGCGCGCGGCAGGAAGTGATCCGCAAATCGCCGGAACGGGAGATGAGCGACCGCGTCGTGGCCTCGCTCCTCACGCCGCCACCGGCGGGCGAAGTGCCGATCCGCATCGCCTACGAGACGAAGCCGGGCGAGGACCGCGGTATCCTTCCTTCGGTCATTCCCGAAAAACGACGAGAAGGAGAGAATCATGTCTGACGTCACGGGCAGCATCGGTCTGGGAGATGGCTTCAGCCTCGCGTACGACCTCAACCCGAGCACGACAAACCCTGAGCTCACCCTCAAACTGGAATGGGAGGGTGCCGAGTTCGCCAGCGCGACGTTGACCGAGAGCGACACGTCGGCCACGTTCGGCGGCAAAGTTCCGGACAGCGGAGGCCTGGAAGCCGAGGCCACGACGTCCTTCAACTTCCAAACCAACGTGCTGACGTATTCCGTCGTCGTCGACAGCCCGATCTCGAAGAAAAAGACCTACAGCGGCAGCAAGACTCTTTGAAACGCGAGGCGGTTCGCCGCGCGGTGTTTCGCCCATCCGCGTCTTTTGCCGCGTCGCGCGATGTAAGAGGGCACGATGGCTCCGCTCGACTTTCTACCGCGCAAGCTCCTACATCCGGACGAAGAGACGAAGGCGCGCATGCTCATCCCGCTCAAGGTGATGAACTGTGATCTCGCGCATCGCCGCGTCGACCTGCGGCAGGCGACCGACCAGGAAGTCACCCAGCGCGAGATAGTCGCCCCCGCGACGGTGGACCACGGACAGCGCTGTTCCGGGGGTAAGCCGGTCAGCGAGGTGTGGCGCGTGGAATGCCGACACAGCCATAACTTCCACCACGCGAGAGCCGCGCTTCGCCTGCAACCCGCCGGCTAACGGGACAGCGAGGAGGGTTCCGAGAAACCTACGACGAGTGGTCGCGCTCATGTTGTCACCCGAATTCCTGCCTGAAGGTGCCGTACGAGCTCCGGCTCGCGTTTACCGACGGCTTGTACCAACGCGTTCCACGGTCCGGGATTGCGCCGCGCCAAGTGCCGAGCCGCCAGCAACATTCCGCGCCGGCGATATTCCGTGCGCGGCACCGCGGTTGTCCAGAAACGATCGGCGGCGATGTTCGAGCTTCGCGCCAGGGCGATGCGTGCCTGCGTCTTGCTGCTCTCGTCGATCACGGGAGAGCTCACCATGTCCACCAGAGTCGCGGCCTCCGCGTCGGTCAACATCCCGATATCGGACAGGAGCGTGGCCGCCCATCCGGCCTGCCATGACGCGCGGGCTTGGAGCCCGATGCCGGCAACCTTCGCCAACCACGCCCGATGGGAAGAAAGCGATCGCTGGTGCGCCCGCACTTGAGCGTTGGCAGCGGCGAAGGGAGGGGCGAGCAAGACGCCGGCTCGCCGCTCTTTGTGAAAATAGCGGAGCTGCGGCAGGACGGTTACGGCGTCGAGCGGCTGCTCCGCGGAAACTCGGAACAGTGCCCCTAGGGTCAAGGCCCGAAAAGTGATTTGTTCTGCAATATCGCTGCACTCCTCGCCGATGTCTTCGCATTCCACCTTCGCCCACAGCGTGCCGTACGGGAGCTCGATCAGCTTTCCTTCCGCTTCCTTGGTGTCGTCGTCGAGTTGAAGCTTCAAGTTGTCCATCGTGCTGGCAATCGGACGGCTTTTGCCCCGATCGCGGATGCGGAGGCCAAGGCTCTGGACGTTCGTCGTCACCGACTGTCTGGCTCGATCATCGAAGACGAAGTACTCATCCCGATATCGGAAGAAGTTGTGTTTCTGAGTCATGAGGCCGCGATCAACCGGCTGCAGATAGAAGTTGTATGCAAAGGCGAAGGCATCATCGACCGACGCCAGGCCGCTGCCGCCGAGCTTGGCCACATCCCGCAGAAAATAAGATTCTTCGGGCCGCGCGCCGCACTGTTGCAGCGTCTCGGCGAACGTCTTCGGATTGGCTGATCGCGCAAACGAGTCGATGTCAAGCACCTGAAACGAGTCATTTGCCGCGGCACGCGCGGCTTCGGCGACGACGTCGAACAGCTTGTCGAGCTCGGCCCCCGGCTGATCGAACGCTGGCGCGCCGCGCAGGAAGCGGAAGCCGTAGATCTTGTCGCGCGGCAGCGCCGTGGAGATACGGGGTGCCAGCGCTGCGATCACGCCATGTGCGACCAGACGCAGGTCGAGCGGAAGGACGAGAGCCGGCAGCGTCGCGCCGCCGGTGCGGTGAAGCTGCAGTGTCTCCACCGGCGGGTCAGCAATCGACTCGCTCTTCCAAAGCGTCTGGACCCGCGCAAGCAGGGAGGCAATCTCGTTGCGCTGGTCCTCGTAATAAAGCGCATCGGGCAGCCAGTCATCGAACTGGTCGGCCGTAAGAAGCGAACGCACCAACCCGTCGAATTGCGCTGTGGCCTGCGGATAGCGGGGCGGTAGCAAGGTCATCCTGTCTCCCTGGCTGGGTCGCTGATGAGCTTCTTCGGATCGAATTGAACCACCCACTCGATGGCCGTTCCGGCGGCCAGCGCCAGCGCGCACTCGGCCGCGAACACCAACCATGCCGGCGCGTCGACGAACGACCACGCCCACCGGCCGGCGGCGGCGATGGATACTGCCAGTCCGGCCGCCACGATGACTAGCGCGACCAGGCGAAGCCATCGCAACGGCCGCTTTTTCCAGATCCAGCGAGCGAGCGCCGCGAACGCTATAAGCGCGCCGAGGCGTAGCCGCTCGTGCGTGAAGACTCTCGTTTCGGCCAGCAGCTCGAGACGACGCTGCTCCCACGTATTCCGGAACGCCGCGTCGGTGGCGCTCCGCCCACGGGGATCGATGCCCCACCCGCCGAACAGCACGGCGCGCAATCCGGCCGAGCGTGCCTTGTCGTCGCTTTCCCGCAGGATCATGTGCCATGAGTCGGCGCGCGATCCACGATCGGCGATGGTGGTACGCGCGACCATGCGTGGGACGCCGACGGAGCGAACACCAGCCCCACGGATCGCGCCAAACGCCTTGCCGAGCCCCTGCGGAAACAGCAGCGGCGTGCCGTCGTCCGTCGCGCCTTCGCTGGGCGGGCGAGTAGCGATGGCCACGACCGCCCGCAGCCCCGAACGCTTCCGCCAGGACGAATCCGTCGGCAACACGAACAGCAACGCCTCGCCGCGCCGCAATCGCGGCGCTCCGCCGATCGCAGCGCGGTAGCTCTCCGCGATGGCAACGTCACGCTGCGAAACGGGACGTGGTGCACCAGCGATCGCGCTCCAGGTCCGGATGAACCACGTCAAGGACTCGATGCGGCGCCCGTCCCCTTCGCCGGCCGCCCAGATATCGGAGACGACCGCCTCAACGAATGCGCCGGGCTCGCCGAACGCCTCCGGATGCAGTAGATCGGCGCACACGTAATGGAATGTCGTTCGGTCGCGCCGGTACAGTGCCACTGGTTTCTGCGGTTGGCTCGGCAGGCTCCCGGCGAGGTCGCCGGCACGCGTGAGATACGGCGCGACGATCAATGACACCGTCAGCACCGCCGGCGGCACGAGGAGGACCAACCCTGATTGTCGAATGCCGGAATTGTACCCCCGGGAACGCCATAGAGTGCCCCTCCGTTGACGACCTCGATCCCATTGCCGAGCGCGCTCTGCGCCGCATGTTCGACGCGACCGATTAATGCTCGGTGGGATCCGCACACTCGAATCAGCCGGCTCTCCACATTGCAATACACCCTCGGCCCATGATGGTGACGACGCGCATCAGCTCTCGCGATGGCACGCGCACTCTGCGACGTGGGTGGCTCCGTTGTGGCGACAGGAAGCCGTTAGCCCTCGGCCTGTCACGCCGGAGGTCGCGGATGCGAGCCCGGTCGGACCCCGCCAAATTAAGTCGCTCACCAGCAGCCACTTGGCGGGTTTTTCGTTACCAGCGAAGCCGCCTGCGGCGCGACGTCGGGTCAACGCGTCCGGCCCCGAGGGGAAACGGCATTTCGTATGCGGACCTATATTGGGTGGAAATCCTGCGGTCCGGACATAGAGGTGCGAGATGAAAAAGGGATGGCTGAGCGTGACGAAGAAACACGCGATGGGGATCCTCGCCGGCGTGCTCGGCGCTCTCTCGGTGTCGGGGGTTGCCGCACAGACCTTTTCCTGGACCTTCACCACCATCGAGTTCCCGGGGTTCGCCTCGGTGACGGTTCCTCTTTCGATCAACAATCACGGCGACATCGTGGGGTTCTACGACGACAGCAACGGAGCGATTCACGGCTACCTGCGCCGAAACGGAGGCGACTTCGTTTCCGTGGATTTCCCGGGCTCGGTCGGCACCTCCGCACTCTCGATCAATGACCGTGGAGACATCGTGGGCACCTACTTCGATCCGGCCGGCTTCCAGCATGGCTTTCTGCTGAGCGATGGTGTCTTCACCTCGATCGACTATCCGGGTGCGGCTCAGACGAAGGGAATCATTTTCGAGCTCGCTGCCGGTCTGGGCACCGCGGGGTTCGGCCTGAACCGGCACGGCGACATCGTCGGTGAATACGCCGACAGCAACAAGGTCGCCCACGGCTATCTGCTCCGGCGGGGTCGATTCAGCAGCTTCGACGCGCCCGGCGCCACTCAGTCCCCGGGCAGCGAGACCTCAGGCGTCGCCATCAACTCCTTCGGCGACATCGTCGGCGGCGTGCAACCCTCGGTGTTTCATGGCAGCAACGGCTTTCTGTTGAAGAATGGCCAGTTCACCATCATCGCGCCGCCCGATGCCGGCGGCGGCTTCGGCACGATCGCCACCGGCATCAACGATCGCGGCGACATCGTGGGCTCGTACAGCGACAAAGGCTACGACTTTCACGGCTTCGCGCGGATCGACGGGCACTACATCCGAATCGATTTTCCGGGGGCTTCCAAAACCGAAACGTATCGCATCAACGACGACCAGACCATCGTCGGCGGATACGCCGACCAGGCGCATGGGTTGCGTGGCTACATCGGAGTCCGAAACCCCTAGGTCGGTTAGACCGCCGATCGGCGGCGAAACAGCGGCCGGCGTGATGCTGCCGTACATATTAATCACGTGCGGGTATGAGAGCTCTGACTGACATTCAATGCCGGACCGTGCGTCGTCGCGGCGCCGGTTGGGGCGCGAGAGCCGCGACTGCGGCGTGCAGGCGAGCGAGGTATTCGCCCTGCAGTTTGCCGAGCGGCGAGCCGTCGGCGAGCGAGGCGTCGATGGCGAAACGCGTGAGATCGCGTGCGAATGGATCGAGCGACCGATCCATCGTCGCGGCGAGGGCCAGTGGTCCGGCGAGCGTCGAGCGGCCCGTGTCGTAGAGAAACGGATCGCCACCGCCCGGCGTCGCACCGACGGAGACGAGCGTTCCGCCGATGCGCGATCCCGACCATCGGACATCGAACGAATTCGGCCAGCCTGCCGGCGGCGCGTAGCGCGCGATGGCCCGCGCGTAGGCGGCAATCACCTCGCTCGGTTTGAGCGGCGGATCGCCGAGCGGCGCGTCGTTCGTATCGCGGCGCAGGCGGTCCAGGTTCTTCAGGTCATAGAGGGCCGTCATCCAGAGCTGGTCGGTCGTCACATGCCCCGGCGAGGTCACCGGCTGCCAGCCGCCGAGGATGAATCCGTAGGGATCGGTGGCGACATATTGCTGCGTGATCGCGCGCTCGAGATTGGAGCGGTAGTCCTCGAGGTAGCTCGCGTCATCGCTCGCGAGACCGACGAAGCGAAATGTGCCTGCCCACTGCGACGCCACACGGCCGGTGAGATTTGCCCACTCGTCGATCGGCGCATCGTGCGGCCGGCACGGCGCGGCGGGACGGCGGCTGCAGAGGTAGTCGCGCATCGAGCGCGAGCCTCGCAGCAGTGTCTCCACGACCGTGGAGTCGCCCGTCAGCCAGTAATAGATCTGAAGGTTGTCGAAATACGCATGCGAGGAGTTGAAGTCGGCGCGATACCCGCCATACCCGGCCGGCGCCTGACCGCAGTAGAAGTAAGGATCGCCGGGCCCGCACTGGTAGATCTGCGTATAGAGCATTCGCAGCGCCGCGGGAACGGTAACCTCGTCGATCCACTCCGTCTCCCCGGTTCGCATTGCGCGCGCGGCGGCGGTATAGGTCGTGTTGTGATAGTCGGTCCAGGTCGTACACCAGTAGAGGTCGTCCCAGTCCGTTCCCGGCGTCGGATCGTTGCCGCCGCACTCCACTTCGTCGGAGTAGATCGGATTGGCCCAGATCCGCGGATAGAGACCGAAGGTCATGAGACCGTGGATGCCCAGCTCGTCGCGCTTGGCGAGGGTCGACTGGAGGACACGGAGGATCGCCGCGTCGTACGCGGTGTGCTCCGGCGACACAGCGGCGGCCGGAAATGGATCGACGGCATCCGACGCGGCGAACCATGACGCTCGAGGCCACGCGCGCAATGGATGATTGAGCGGCGCCCACACTTCGCGCTGCGGGTCCGTCGCTGCTCCGATGGCCAAAGTGGCGAAGAGCGCCTGCCGCGAGCCGACCCACGTCTCCTCGGCGGCGAGGTCGATCGCCAACGACCCGTCCTCGAGCACGTGCAGCGCCTGCGGCTCGTACTCGTGCATGTGGTCGAGAGCGACAGCCAATGTCGCGGTGCTGCCGCGAAGAGCGAGCAATGCGCCGTCCGCCTTCGCGCCGGCCGTCGCTCCGATCTCATACCGCGAGGGAGCGGTGCGGCTCGCGCGCCGGCGTTGCACGAGCGACGCGGGAATGCCCGTCTTCACCGGAGCTGATGCGCGTGCGCCGACGATCGTCACTTCCGGCGTTCCGCCGAGACTGGTGCGCAAGGTGTCGCGCACACGCTGCACGCGTACGGCATTGATCGATCCGCACGCGAGCACCCCTGCGCCTTCGCAGCGTCGACCTTCCCACGCCAGCGTCTGCCGCACGATGACCGTCGTGGATCCGGCGGAGAAGACGTAGCGGCGTTGTGAGCTGATTCCGGAAGCGCTGTACGTCCCTTCGACGATCACCACCGCACTGAGGGGTCCCTCATCTTCGACAGCGACGCGCCGCAACGCGGCGTAGCTCGTGTCGGCGTCGTCGATGCGCGCGGTCAACGAGCCGCCGGTGACGATGGCCGTTCCACCGATGCGAATCTCCTCGAACAGCGACGGCGCGTCGCCGTTGATCGTGAACACCGCGGCTCCCGTATCGATGACGACGCGGTTGCCGTCCCGCACCAGACGGAGCGGCACCAGCGGCGCCGGATTGGCGCCGGAAACGAGTCGATAGCTCGCCGTCGCGTGTGCGCCGACAGCCGCCGGAAACGAGACGAGCAGCCATTGAACGGGCGCCGTTGCGTCGGCGCGCCCGGCATTCCATCGAGCCAGCACCTTGAACTGCGCAGGAACCGCGGAGCCGTTCGAGTCGACGATGCGCAGGCCGTTGGTCGAGGTCACGGCCATGCTGCGGGGCAACGGAATGCCCGACCGCACGACCTCACCGGAGCGCGCCACCCCCGCGGTCTCCCGAACGGCGAGTTGAACGTCCGCGTGCGCGGTGAGCGCGCCGCAGAGAACGATGAACATGGCGCGCATGAGAACCAATGTAGGTCGGCGCTCCGCTGCGCGGTGTGATGGTCTTCACAAGCCGCCGATGCCGAGGCTCAACGACAACCGGAAGGGGCCCGCCCGATGTGAACTGCGTCTTCGAGGCTGGTTAGAACGCCAGCCTGTCACGCCGGAGGTCGCGGGTTCGAGCCCCGTCGGCCCCGCCAATCTAAAGTACTCACCAGCCGCCACTTCGGCGGCTTTCGTGTTTTCCGTGGGTTGCATAGAAAGTTGTAACTCGCAAGTTGACTCGCAAGGTCGCGATTCTCGAACGCGAAAACCTGCGCAGAAACCGCCGCGAAAGCGCGCGATGTTTCACAGTTTGGAGCGAGTGTTCCACGGAAAAAAGCGTCGACCAGGCGTCGCCAATCGGCTGGCGGACGGTACCGGGCTCGCGTGATGCGAGGAAGAGCGCGGCGGAAGCGCGCGCTGCGCGCCACCGCGGCGACGCGCTGCAGCGCGCGATCGAAGAACGCGGCCCGCTCCGGCTTCTCCGGATAGCGCACCCGGGACAGGGCCACGTTCATCGTCAGCACGCCCTTCGGGTCGAAACCGGGATCGACGTCGCGGAGCTTCCCGAAGCTCCGGATCAGCAGTCCCGCGCCCGTGAGCAGCACCAGCGCAAGCGCGACCTCCGCGACGACCAGCGTCTTGCGGAACGCGTTGCGGCGCCTGCCCGCTGTGCTGCCGCGCGACGCGTCCTTCAACACATCGCCGACGTCCGAGCGCGACGCCTGCAGCGCCGGCGCGAGTCCGAAGACCAGCCCCGTCACCATCGACACCGCGAGGGTGAACCCGAGGACGCGCACGTCCACGGCCACGTCATCGACGGCAGGCAGCACGCTCGCGGCGAGGACCGAGAGCGCGCGGATCCCGAACACCGCGAGCAGCAATCCGAGGATGCCGCCGGCGAGCGATAGCAGAATGCTTTCCGTTAAAAGCTGCGGCACGATGCGCCCGCGGCTCGCGCCGAGTGCCATGCGGACCGCCACCTCGCGCGAGCGCGTCGAGGCGCGCGCGAGCAGGAGGTTGGTGACGTTCACGCAGGCGATGAGCAGCACGAAGAAGACCGCGCCGGTGAGGATGAGCAGCGGCCGGCGCATCGAGCCGACGAGGTCGTCCTGCCAACCGACGACGCGCACGCTCCAGCCGCCGTTGGAATCGGGAAACTGGCGCGCAAGCGCGCTCGCGACCGCGTCCATCTCCGCCTGCGCCTGCCCCATCGTCGTGCCCGGCCGGAGCCGCGCGAGCACGGTGAGATAGTGCGAGCCGTGTTTCGTGCGATCTTCGGCCTCGAATCCGAGCGGAACCCAGACCGCCGTCGTCTCGGTGGGAAAGCCGAAGCCCGGCGGCATGACGCCGACGATCGTGTGGACGCGATCGCTCATCGTCACCGTGCGTCCCACGACGTTCGGATCCGCGCCGAAGCGCCGCCGCCACAACGCGTCGCTGAGCAGCACCACCGTGTCGCGTCCGCGCTCTTCCTCCTCCGCCGAGAAAGCCCGTCCGAGCGCGGGCTGTACGCCGAGGAGCGGGAAGACGTTCGCGGAGACGCGGACGCCTTCGAGCCGCTCCGGCTGCGCGCCCCCGGCGAGCACCAGCGGCGCGCCGGCGTAATACGCCGCGACCTGCGCGAACGAGCGCGTGTGCTCGCGCCAGTGCACGAAGTTGCCCGGCGAGACCGGGAACTGCGCGAGCTCCGGCGGCTTGGCGTCGTACAGGCGGACGAGCTGCTCCGCATCGCGGTACGGCAGCGGCCGGAGGAGCACGGAATCGACGACGCTGAAGATGGCGGTGTTCGCGCCGATCCCCAGCGCCAGCGCGGTCAGGGTCACGACCGTGAACCCGCGCTTCTTCATCATCGCGGAGATGCCGTAACGGATGTCCTGCAGCAGCGTGGTCATGGCGTGGGGCCTCCTCACCCTGTCGATACGTGCGCGGATCTGTAACGTTTCGCCCCGCCGCCACACTACTCATCGCACCCCCTCAAAGGAGAAAGATCGAAATGGGTTTCGAACGAATCACCCGGCCAGTGCTCTGCCTTCTCGTTTTCCTCGCGACCACCTCGGCGCTGTTTGCGCAGCCGCGGCTTCCCGACCTCACTGTCGTCTCGACGCGCGTCCGCGGCGGACGCGTCACGGCGGTCATCGCGAATCGCGGCTCCGTCGCGCCGGCCATTCGCACGACGGCCACGTTGTTCATCCATCAGGACCGGCAGGCAACGCGCTCGGTCAATGCCGTCACGCCGGCGCTGCTGCCGGGGACGACGGCGGAGATCACCTTCGACGGGATCGTGCCGGCGGGCGCGCGGTATCAGGTGATGGTCGACAGCCAGCAGAGGGTCGACGAGTCGGATGAGAGGAACAACCGCACGAACAATGAGGTCATCGGCGGCGGCCGGCCGCCCGCGCGTCCCCGCGGCGTTTCGATCCTCCCCGGGCTGGGGCAGCAGGTCCGCGGCATCCGCATCGCGTCGTTGCCCGACCGCGAGCCGCGTCCCGTAGCGGTCTCGCGCTTTCCGAGCGGCAACGTCGTCACGTTCATCGAGAACGAGCTGCTGCTGACGACGAAGAATGCGGCCGAGGCGCAGGCACTCGCGGCGCGGCACGGCGGGAAGGTCGTGCGCAAGGTCGACCGTCCGGCGAAGACCGGCCGCGGCTCGACGTACGTCATCCGCGTGAACACGGCCTCCGCGCCGGCCAGGGCGATCACGCCGCACGAGGACGGCTTCGCCTTTTCGACCGAAGGGGCGCGCAACCTCCTGACCATCGCGGCGCACGAGCGCCGGAACGGCACGCGCGCCACGGTCAACATGGTCATCCGGCCCTCCGGATTCTTCGAGAAGAAGACCAGGGAGGGCAACGGAAACGACGGGCTGTCGCTCGACTACATGCAGACCGGCGGCAAGTACGACGTCGACGTGGCCGGTGCGTGGAAGGCGTTGTTCCAGGCGGGCAAGACCTCGACGAAACCGATCCGGATCGGCATCGTCGACTCGGGCTTCAACCTGGGCCGCTCCGACTTCCTCGAGCGCGATATCGACCTGGCCATCGGCGTGAACGTCGGCGGTCCCGGACAGATCCCCTGCACGGACGCCCCCTGTCCGTGGCACGGACAGAATGTGGCCGAGGCGGCGGCAGGGATCGCGGATGACGGAAACGGATCGACGGGCCCGGGCGGTCCGGTCGCGCAGATCGTCGCGGTCGATCGCGGCGCAACTTACGACTCGTCGCTCTCGGCGATCTTTCGCGCGCATGACGAAGGCTCGCGCATCATCAACCTGAGCTTCGGCGACAAGATCGAGCGCGACGCGAGCTGCTGGGACGGCGCGTGGCTGGACTGGCTGGACGACCACGAGGCCGACACGATGTGGCTCCATGCCGACGCGGGACGGCTGCTGTTCGCCGGCGCCGGCAATACGGGCGAGAACATCGACGCGACCAATGACGACGGCGAGGCGTTCTGGCATTACCCGTGTGAAAACCAGGGGGTGGTCTGCGTCGGCGGATGGCACGACGATGCGAGCTCGCCGGACGCCGGCAAGGTCCCGGCGCCGGGCTCGAACTTCTCGACCGGCGGCGGCGAAAGCGTCGACATCTGGGGCCCGTGGTGCGCCGCGGTCGGTGACGACTTCGCCAATCCCGGCAAGATCCAGTTCCCGTGCGGCACGAGCATCGCCACGCCGGTCGTCTCCGGCGTCGCGGCACTGATCTGGGCCGCGAATCCGGCGCTGAGCAACGACCAGGTGTGGAGCCTCATGAACAAGCACGCCATCCAGGGAGGACCGCTCGTGCGGCGCGTCCACGCGTTCCGGGCCGTGCGCGAGGCGCTGATGAGCACGGGCGTCAACACCGCGCCGTCGGCGAAGATGACCTCCTCCATCGACGGTGGGATGCTGAGCCAGGCGTCGCCGGCGACGTTCACCGTGAACGCGTACGACGTCGAGGACGAGACGTGCTGCAGCGCGGCCTGGACGATCAACGGCCAGCCTGCCGGCAGCGGGATTTCCCTGAGCCATCACTTCGGCCAGGACTCCCTCGGCCTGAAGACGATCGCCGTCACGCTCACCGACTCGGGCGGCAAAACCGCGACGGCCACCGTCTCGGGGACACTGACCAACAAGGCCCCGAAGGTCTCCATCACCGTCGCGCCGGCGGCCAGCGTCCTGACGGGCATGCTCGTCGACCTGCGCGCCCAGGTGATGGATGACACCAACGCCGTCTCCCTCCCCGACACCAGCGCGTGCTCGAACGTGCAGTGGACCTCGACCCTGACGTCGGGCGTCATCGGCACCACCTGCGAGCCGCGGATCGCCTTCCCGACTGCAGGCTCGCGACTGGTGACCGCGACGTACATCGACAAGTTCGGGTCGAAAGGCTCGGACTCGAGGATCGTCGACGTCGTCGCGCCGCCGCCTTCGAAGCTCATCGGATCGATCGTCCTCCCGAAAAACGGGGCGTTGTTCGACTCCGGCGAGCCGATCGTGCCCCAGGAGCAGGTCCAGCAGGTCGAAGGGGAGCTGACGAAGGTGTGGACGCTGACCAGCAAGAGCCTCGATCAGACGCAACTGGTCGTGCTGAAGGACGTCAACGGCCAGCAGGCCTTCAAGCTCGCCGATGCCTTCCCGAGCCTGCGCTCGTCCTCCCACCGGGAGCAGTACACACTGCACCTGCTCCTGATGACGTCGAGCGGACAGAGCTTCACGCAATCCGTCGACATTCAGCAGCTCGCATTCATCAAGTGACGAGAGGGCAAACAGGATGGCGAGCACGCCGCGGTGGACCTTCGTCCCATCCTGGCGGGCTTTCGTACCATTGCTGCCGGCCGGCCGCCGCCGCGTCTCTATATTGGATCGCAGGAGGTGTTCGATGAAAACCCTCACAGCCGTTCTCGGCCTGCTGTTCTGCCTCGCCGGCGAAGCGCACGCGCAGTTCTGCGCCAGCGGCAGCGGCTGCCTTCCCAGGGAGGACTGCAAGAAGGTTGGCGAGGCTACGTACGAGTGCAGCTATCGCTGCTATACCGATGCCTCCTGCCGCTGCTGGTACGTCAAGTGTTACACCATCGAATATCGCAACGATGGCGGGCGGATGGTGACGGACCGGTGCCTCTTCGTCAATCCGGGACTCTTCTGCGCGCCGCAAAGATGTCTCGATCCGACGAACGCCGACTGCGATGACGTATCCGAGGACAACTCGGGCACGCCGATCGTGATCGACGCCGGCCGCAACGGCATCCGCCTCACCGCGGCCGCGGACGGCGTCGCGTTCGATCTGAATGCCGACGGCGAGCGCGAACACCTCGCCTGGACCACGGCGGACAGCGACGACGTCTGGCTCGCGCTCGACCGCAACGGCAACGGGACCATCGACAACGGCGCGGAGCTGTTCGGCGATGCGACGCCGCAACCGGCAGGTGGGGCGCGCCACGGCTATCGCGCGCTGGCGGTGCTCGACGACGACCGCAACGAGGAGATCAATGCCGCCGATCCGGTGTGGTCGCTGCTTCGCCTCTGGCGTGACGCGAATCACGACGGCGTCTCGCAAGCATGGGAGCTCTCGGCTCGAACCGGCCGGCATCCGCTCGCTGTCGCTTTCCGTCATGACCGACAACCGGCGCGATCGTTACGGAAACCTCTTCCGCTACCGCGCGCCGGTCGATGGCGATGCCGGTCACTTCTCTTACGACGTCATTGTCACGCGCCAGTAAGCGCGCAGTGTACGCGGCCCAGAGCGAGGGGGGCCACGGGCGGGCCGCAGAAAATAGTCGCGGTACGCTTCCTCCTTCGCGAACGGCTCGCGGTGCGCCGAAGCTGTTTGGCATTGACGTGTAGACATCTACTGGCGCGCGAGGTCGTAATGCCGTCACTTAGCCCTCCGGCCTGTCACTTCGGAGGTCGCGTGGTCGAGCCCCGTCGGCCCCGCCATCTAAAGCCTTGATGCGCCGCGACTTCGCGGCGTTTGTGTTTTGCGGAAGCTGGCTATGATGCTTACGTATTCGCGAACGCATCGACGGTGGAAGTGGATACTTCCGATGCTGTCGCCATATGTACGGCGAGTTGCGCGTGTACGGCAGAGCACCGGGGTCGGAGGCTTCGACGCCGCCGCGCTGGCCGAGGCGGAAGGCGACGACGTGCTGATGCGGAAGGTCGAGCTTCAGTTGCGTGAAGATCGCGCGCGCCCCGCTTTCTTCAACGAATCGGTAGCGGTCGCCGCTGAACTGATGCGGACGATTTACGACCACCAAGTAGTCGGGCTGGAAGAGACGGCCCACGTCGTTGACGCCGATCGTGCGGAAGCGCTCCGGCCGGACGAATTACGAGAGCGAGCTCCCGCAGCCGCAGACGACGAACGTTTCGCCGTCATGGATGCCGCGGAAGTCTTCATATCGGGAGGGAAGATCGGCTGTGCTCACGCTGAGGAGTGGCGGCAGCACTGAATTCCCTACCCCGTTTCCTCTCGCGTTGCGGACGCGCCGCGCGGTTTCGCGTTACCGCGACCTCCGGCCTGTCACGCCGGAGGTCGCGGGTTCGAGCCCATGAGTTTTCGGCAGTTATTCACGTTCGCCGGCGTTTGCTAGACTCATGAGCGAGGTGACGGATGCCGACATCGACTGTGATCCGAGACGGCCAGACGACCGTGCCGGAGGAAGTGCGCCAGGCACTGCATCTGGAAGACGGTGACAAGCTGACGTGGGAAGTGCGCGGCGGAACCGTTGCGGTGACGACGGAGCGGCCGGCCTTCTGGCGGTGGGAGGGATTCATCAAGGTCGGACCGGGCGATGTCGTGGAAGACGTAGCGAAAGCACGCGAGCTGCAGGGGCGCGACTGAGTTGCCTCACGTCGTCGTCGACACGAACGTCTTCATCTCTCTCCTCACGGACCGTAACGAGGAGCAACGCGCACGCGCGAAAGAACTTCTGCTTCGCGCCGAAGCGGGAGAGACCGTCGCCGTTCTCCCCCAGTTCGTCCTCTTCGAGATTGCGCATGTGCTCCGAAATCTGTACGCGATCCCGCCGAATACGGCCGCTTCGCTGATCGGCGATGCCATGGCGTTACCTGGCATCGTGCTGCTCACAGAATACCCGTGGGAGCAGATTCTCGGTCTCTGGTCCGCCCGCATTTCGTCGATCGCCGACGCTGGGATCGTCGCGATCGCTCTGACTAACCGCTACGACGCCGTGGCCACATTCGACCAGAAACTGATCCGGCAAATGACGAATCTTGGCGTGGCTTCGTACTGGCCGGTTTCTTAGCCCTCCGGCCTGTCACGCCGGAGGTCGCGGGTTCGAGCCCCGTCGGCCCCGCCAATCTTAAGTGTTCATGCGCCGCGACTTCGCGGCGCTTCGTGTCTTCAGAGGGTGGCTTAGAAAGTTGGAGACTCGCAAAGTCACTCGCAAGGTCGTGATTTTCGCGAGCAGAATTTTGCGCAGACCCGCGACCAAAACGGCGAAATGTTCGCATTTCGGCGTGAGTGTTCCACGGAGTTCGGAGACGGTTAGAACGAGTAACCCGCCCTCGACGCCGACCGCGGCGAACTTCGCGTATTGTAGCGAGCGCTCGGCGTCATCCAATCATCGGCATTCGAGAGCTTTGCGGTGGTTCAGGAAAAGGCCGTCCGGAAGGTCGGCGTAGACCCAGCCGTCCGGTGTGAAAGCCATCTCCCGTGGCCGCGCTGTCAGCGCGGCCAGCCTGACTCGTTGACAGACGCGGTCACGACGCGCGTCCATCGATACGATTCCGTGTTCCGTGCCGAGGAGAAGCAGACCGCCATCCCGGCTGATTGCGAGGGATGTCGCAGCGATACGAAATTGGCGGATCGACGGGTTCGCCGAGTGCCATTTCGTGACGATGCTGATCCGATCGAGGCTGAGGACAAACACTTTCTTGCCATCTGGCGAGGCGACGACTCTCGACCCGACGGCAAATCCCGCGATGTGTTTCACGACACGATCGTCGCGCGTATCGATGACGTACAGCAGATCTCCCGGATCGCCGCATTGCGTCGCGACGAACAAATAGGGCTTCGATGACGTCGTGAAAAGGCTCATCGGACATCCGATGTTCTGGATCGTCGTCAGTCGCTCCAGTGTGCTTGCGTCGAACACGGCGATGTACGAGTCCGGCGTCGGACCGGTGACGGCAACATAGAGCTTGCGGCCGTCGTTGCTCAGCGCCATCGCATTCGCGGTTTTTCCGGCATCGAGATGCTTCGCCTCCTCCTTCCCGCGTGCCGTGTCGAGAACGTGGACGACACCGTGCTCGAAGTCGCTTACGAAGACGCGCCGCTCGTCGGCGGTGACCGCGATGTTTTGCAGTTGTCCCGCGTCTCCGATGAACAGGTTCTGCAACGCTTGCATCCGCCCGTCTCGATCGCGCTGGTGGCGGTCGTACACGATGACCGTCTGGTCGCGCAGGAGGTACAGCTTGGACGATTGCGGGTTCGGCGGCACGGTTCCGCTCGATCGTCTTATGCTCGCTCCACGTCTGCTGTGGCCCATCCAGCACGAGAGCGAGAGCATTGAGAATGTTGCGGCCCAGGATGCCGACTTGTTGATCAATCACGAGAAACTGACCGCGAAACGCGCGGCCAAGCATCAACAAATCAGCACGGACCGCGCCGACGGCGCTCGATCTGCCATCGAACGCCGGCAACTCGTACGCGGCGCCGGTCTGCTCGATCCCCGCCGCGTTCACCACGCCGAGCGGAAGCAGCGTCACGTCAGCGCCCGTATCGATCAGGAGCAAGACATCCGGAATGATCGCGCCGTTTTGCGGATTGCGGAGGCGCGCGTTCAGAACCGCTGCTGGCGGCGCAAAGAGACGATCATCGTACGGTGGCATCTTCGCCTTCCAGGATCTCCATTGCGAAATCGGATACCTGTTCGGGTCGCAGGAGCCGAGGAGTTTCAATCCTGGAAGGCGGCAGATTTTCGACGCCGGGGACGACGACGTATACCTTTGCGTGCTCCGGAAGTCTCACGGTTCCCGGTAGTTTGACTTCGCCACGCTCGACGATAGCCTCGAAGGTGAGAACCTTCATTGAAACCAGCTTATCACCGGCTCGAGCAGAGTAGCGCCGTTCATCGATCAGCATGCCGCCAATCGAACTACTCATGCGCCGACGTCGCGTGAACGGTCACCGGGCGGCTGCTCGATGTCGTCGTTCCAGGTCGCCGATCCGCGGGGCGGCGAGCTGTCCCGGATGCCAGCCGCGATCGGAGCCGCCGCGGACGTGCGGACCGCTGAGCGTCCGCGCATGCAGCTGACACTGCGGTGCGGCGTCAGCGAGGCGATCTTCGACTCGCGCAGTACGTCAAGGCCGGCGATCCCCGGTCGGCGTAGCCGCCGCGGATGAGGTCGGCGAAGAGCGCCGGGGAGTCGGATGGGAACCTCGTGATTCAGCTCACGGAAATCCGGAGTCATATAACTTATGCTCCTCGCGTCAGTCCAAATAGGAGAATCGAATGAAGCGAGTGGCCTCTCTCTCTATCCTCGTGCTTTTGGTGGCGTTTCCCCTCGTCGCAGAAACCTCGGCGCAAGGCAGTTTCAATTCCAAAGGATCGGAAGGTCTGCAGACGATCGAGTTCGACGCAGTGGGCGACGAACGATCCGCGCAGGGGTACTTCACGATGAACGGTGCGACGCTGGTCTCGGACGGCGAGCTCGATCAGGAAGACCCCAAGCAGACGGTTCTGGTCAAGGATTTCGTGATGAAGGTCTCGGTGGACTGCATGAGCGCCATCGGTACCCGCGTGACGATGGGCGGCATCGTCAGCGATTCGAACGTCCGGTCGATGATCGGGCGCACCGCGACGCTCACCGTCGAGGATAACGACCAGGACCCGAAGGATCAGACGGATCGCTTCACCTTCGGCTCGTACTGGGAGAAGGACATCACCTGGTTCCCGAGCGACGAAGAGGTGAAGGGCGACTCTGGCTGGACCATGTCGTGGTGGGCCACGGACGCGGAGGTGAAGGACGATGTGGGTTACATGATCTCGCGCACGCGCCAGGTCAACTGCCACAGCTTCCCCGTCGCGACGTACGACCTCGCCGCGATCGACGAGGGTCGCATCACCGTCTACAACAAATAGCCATCAGTGGTTCGCAGTGCCACGCGATCGGCTGCCGCTCTCTCTCCCGTGACGAAAGGACGGATTGGTGAGCTTGCCGGCGCGCACCGACGGAGCGATCGGCGAGACGCTGCGAGCGTTCGAGGTGTGCGACCGCGGCATCGATTGGAGCTCAGCGCTGCTGAGAAGTGACGTACGAGCGTGCGCGCGGGGTCACACAACGGCATGAAGCACAATGTTCCACGGGCCAAGGGTGTGTCCCACGCACAGAATCGTATACACCGTGCGAGTCGGATGAAACTCGCAAGGTGACTCGAAGGTCGGTGTTCTGCGGCCGCACGTGCATCGGTATCAGCGAGTTATCACTCCCCGTGTAGATCGACGCCTCTCTCGGTACCCGCGAGCCTCGTACAATATCAACTGGCCTCGTGCTCCGCCGGCCGTTTTACCCAACCCATTTCGTTCAACGATGTCACGTAAAGCCGTTCCCCGCACCTCTCGCGTATTGGCTCCAACGCACCGCTCTATGATGTGCCCTCCGCCTCAGAAGCCTTCCAACCGCCTTCCGAAACGCGCAAGCGTTCTGTCAACGTTCGAGAACGAGATACGTCGGCGTCGGAATCAGATCTCCTGGGATGCCGGCGCGCACGGGACGCCAGAAGAACCGCGGCGGCGCGGCGCCGAGCATGAGTTCGTACTTCATCTTTCCGAGTCTGCCGCGGGCCGGACGGCACTTCATCACGGCGGCGGCGGCTTCGGACGCAGGGATTCGGATCATCGCGTCCGCCGGAGAGTGGATGAAGGCCTCGGGCGCGGGGCGATACTCCCCTCCGCTTTCCGCGATCCGCTGCGGCTCGATATAGAGGTCGTCCCAGAACTCGTTGCTGAACACTCGATCCTTGACGTACCGCTTCAGCGTCCCCTTCTCGCGGAGAGGCGAGACGTCCACACCTTCGGCGGCCTTTTCCGGCAGCGCGGCCTTGACCATTCCCTCCACCGGCCCCATGAGTGTGCTCATCTTTCGCTCAATGAGCCAGCCGAGGCCGAGGCGGAAGCCCCAGCGGAGCATGCGCATCGCCACTCGGCTTTCGGGTGAGAGCTGGTCCGGCCGCGTGTGCGTGAGGATGCGCGCCATGCGTTTGCGATGCGCATCCGAGAGCTCAATGCGGTACCGGCCCGCGACGTCGTCGCGCACCTCATCCGTGTCCGGATTCCAGATGCGGATGCGCAGACGCTCCGCCGGCGTCTCCGCGACGTACGCCGCCGCGTATAACTCCGCGGCGGTCCACCACGACCCGCGGTAATCCGCGCTCTCCACGATCCAGAGCTCGTCGCTTCGGCGCAACTGGTCGTCGAGCAGACCCATGATCATCCAGCGCCGGACCTCGGTGAGCATTTCCGTGCCCAGGGCGAGGGCGCCGGGCTCGATCACGATGGCCGGTTTCGGCGGATTATGGAAGCCTTGCCGAAGCTTTTGGCCTAGGCGGAGTGCGTTCCGGAACTGCTTGCCGCGGTGACTGATGAACGCGGCTCTTCGCTCGCGTTGCCTCTTCGTGTCCGCGTGCTCGTAGATCGGACGCATCATCGCGGTGTCTTCCGCGGTGCGCATCGAGGCGAACTGGCCAGGCTCCAAACGCGGGCCCGGATCCTCGAGGATCTCCGGGATCTGCGTCCGGAGCCAGCTCAGGATGTCGTCGTTGCCCCAGGTGCCTCCCGCGCTGCTCGTGACACCTCTCTCGATCCATTCGTCGATCGGATCATGGTCCCAGTCGACCAGTGGGTCGCTCCGCCACTCGAGAGGCGCCAGATCGGGGATCGGCGAGCCATCCGCGAGCGTCGTCGCGGGATAGGGGTACGGCGCCGCTCCGCCTGCGCGACGCGCCAGGAAGTTCAGCGGCAGGTAGGTGCGCCCGACAATGAGTACGTGGTCGAACGGGCTGAGGACCACCGATGCCGCGCGATACATCTCGAGGTTTTCCTGCTCGATCGTCGCGTCGATGACGACCACGGTGGCGGTGAAGATCGCCTCGCGGAACCCGGCCGCGTCCGGCCGCACGATCCGCGGCTCCAGCGCGTATTCGCGCGCGAGCGTCTCGACGGCATCGGCGAGATGCACCCCTTCCTCGGACGACGAAGCGAACATCGACAGCGTGGGCAAGCGGCGGCTACCTCTTCTGCCATCGAATGTAGGTCCAGGGATGGAAGTCCGCAAGGATGGCTTGGGCAGGTGCCGTTACGCACCACCGTGCTCGTTTGGCGCTATTCGTGTTTGCCTTGCCGTAGCGGCACTACGGCGGGGAGCGTGGCGCCCCAGCAGTCGTCGCCGTCACACTTCCAGCAGTGATCGCCCTCCTTGAAGTCGGAGCTGATCTTGCAGTCACTGCGCTATTCCTTCACCTCGGCGGACTTGAATCGCTGGTGCTGTGAGCCGCCATTCTGTTGTTTGCCGGCTGGGATCGTAGTTCAGCCGGTTAGACCTCCGGCCTGTCACGCCGGAGGTCGCGGGTTCATGCCGCTTTAGTCTCGACGCGGCAGCGGTTCGTACTCACGAATTCGGTTAATTGACACGATCCACAACCGCCCGACCACGCTCCTCTTCTCCGCCAGATCTGCGACTCTCGTCAACGCATTCAGAATCATCGGCAGCGTCACCGGCTCCGGAAGCCGCAGCACGATGATTCCGCGATAGCGAACGGGTGGAAACCGAACGACGTCGGCGAAGTCTTTGTCGAACGAAACTACCGCCCGGTCTTCGACGCGGCAGATCTCGATCAGCGTCTCATCCGTGACGGACGATAGTTCTTGCCCGTCGACAGTCGCCACATCCCAACCGCGTCCGCGCAGCAGAACCTTTCCCCGGACGCCGAAGTTCTCGTCGAGCTTCGCGCGCAGAGCTCACCCCACCTGAACGGTACGCTCGCGCGTCATTTCGGACGCGTACGCGAGGCACGCTCGAATGTCCTCGACCGTCAGCTGTGGATACTCTGCGAGTATGTCTTCCATGCTCATGCCCGACGCGAGGAAGTCGACGATCAGCGAGACCCAGATGCGATGTCCGCGGATGCACGGTTTGCCCCCGCAGGTCGCAGGATCAATCGAGATCCGTTGAAGCAGCTCCTCGTGAGTCATCGTCGGAAAGTGTACGCTGGAACTTCCTCTCCGTCGCACCCCAGCGTCATCCGTCAATCCCTTGCGGTCATCCCCGCACCGACAATTCCTCGAACGGGACGAAGGGGAAGAACTGGCGCACGCGCAGGCCCTGCACTTCGGGCCGGGCGAAACAGTACGCCTGTTCGTGGAAGAGCGGGAGCAGCAGCGTTTCGGCTGAGACGATCTCGTCGATCTCACGATAGATTTCGTGACGGAGATCGCGATTGGTCTCCGAGCGCCCGCGGGCGATGAGGTGATCGATCCGGGCGTTGCCGCATGCCCATCCGGCGACGCCCGTCGACGTCTCGAGAATGCCGCGCACGAAGTTGTCCGAGTCGGGATAGTCGTAGACCCACCGTGTGAAGAGCAGATCGGCAGCGGTATGCCGATCGCGCAACAGCTTGCCGCTGACGATCTCCGGATCGAAACCGAGGTGACGGAGGCGCTCGGCGGCGGCTTCGACGAACACACCATAGATGCGCGCGAACACCGTATAGGCTCCGACGAGAAGGTCGATCTTCTGCAGTGACGGGCCACTGGCGCTGCGCGGCCTGCTGCGCGGGAGCGGGTCGTGGCCGAGGAGTCCCGGCGGGAAGATCCCGGTGGCGGGCGCGACGCGGGGATCGATCAGACGCACCAGCGAGTTGATGTCGAGCGACGCCGCGACCCGCTCGCGCGATTCCCGGTCGCTGAACACCGGAGAGTTTACGTTGAACGCGAGGACGCACGTCGCCAGCACCGGCGCCTCGGAGTAGGAGGGGCCGAGCCTCGTGTCGTGCCGCAGCGCGCGGTAGTCGGCCGGCGGCATGTCGTAGGCCAGCGAGATCCGTCCGGAGCGGAAACGGGACGCGATCTCCTCGGACGGCACGCCCAGCCAGGCCACGAGGCCTTCGACGCGCGGCAGGTTCTCGCGCCAGTAGTAAGGGTTCGCCTCGAGCTCGATCCAGCGTCCCGGATCGACGCGGGTGACGCGGAACGGTCCGCTGCCGACGCACGACTGCCTCCACGTGCCGGCGATCTCCTCGGTCCCTTCCGGCACGATCGACAGCGAAGGGAAGGTGAGGATGGCCGGGAAGAAGCCGACCGGCTCTTTCAGAGTGAAGACGATCTCCGTGTCGGAGAGGACTCGTACGCCGGCCAGCTCGCCGCCGTGGCGCTCGAGGACTTCCGACGCCCCGTCGATCGAGCCGAGCAGCGTCTCGTTCCACGCCGCGCCGCTCCGCAGCACGCGCTCGAACGAATGACGCACGTCGCGCGCGGTCATCCTGCGGCCGTCGTGAAAGACGACGTCGTCGCGCAGCACGAAGCTGCAGGTCCGGCCGGACTCGGAGACCTCGAAGCTCCGGGCCAGCCACGGGTCGACCACGCCGCGGTCGTTGGTACGGGTCAGCGTTTCGAACACGGAGTTGACGAGCTGCGTGTGCCACGGATCGCCGGTGTGTGCCGGATCGAGCGTCTCGATCGCGTACATCATCGGAACGTGCAGCACGCCTTCACGCGCCCGCGCCTGCACGTCTTCACGGTTCTTCCGCAGAACGGCGACGCTGTCGTAGTTGACGTAAGGCGCGCTCGAGTGCAGCTGCAGTCCACGGACGGCCGGAGAACAGACCCGGCAGTCGATGTCGTGAAACAGCGGCAGGACGGCGATGCGGAGCTGCGTCTCGATCCCGCCGTAGATGTGCTCGCGGCGGGCCGGATCGACGGTCGTCGTCCCGAGCTCGACCAGCGCGTCGATCTCGTCGTTGCCGACGAGCTTTCCGAAGATGCCGTTGCGGGAGTGGAACGCGGCCACGCACGCGTGCGGATCGGAGTACTCCGCGTTGACCTGACCGAGGACGAGATCGACGTCGACGCTCTGGTCGAGCTTCTCCAGATACGACGCGAGGTCGGTCGTGTCGATCGACACCTCGATGCCGATCTCCTTCCAGGCGTCGATCAGCGCGCGGGTGAATGCGCCGCAGCGCTCGAGCAGCGCCGGGTCCACGGCGGCGTGGAGAACGATCGGCGTCGTGAAGCCGCTCCGGTCCAGCCATTCCTTTACCTGCTCGATCTGCGCGGCCCGGAGACGCCGGCCGGCATCGTGACCGGCGATCCCGGGCGGGAAAAGCCCGGTGGCCGGTCTGGCCAGACGGTTGAGCGTGCGCCGGACCAGTTGCTCGATGCGGACGATGCCGAAGACCGCGCGGCGGATGTCGGGATTCGCGCCGAGAGGCCGCTGCTGGTTGAGCATCGCCACGTAGACGTTCTTCTTGGCCGTTTCGGCGACGGCGGCGTGCAGATGCCGCTCTTCCAGGATCGCCTCGATCTCGGCCGGCGAGAGATCGCGGACGAGGTCCAGGTCGTGGGAGCGGAAGCGCGCCGTCGCTTCGGCCCCGGTCATGTCCAGGCGCATCTCCAGGCGATCGACGCGCGGCGCGAGGCTCCAGTGCCCTTCGAAAGGCACCAGCGTGATGCGGTCGACATCGGCCGTTTCGAGCCGGAACGGGCCCGTGCCCGTGACCATGTCGGCGCCGGCAGCGGAAGCCTGGCCCGACGCGCGGAAGATCGCGAAGTGGGGAGAGCTGAGCAGCGAGGGCAGCATCGCCAGGCGGCGCAGGAGGCGGATCTCGAGCTGCCGCGGCGAGCGCACGACGAGGCCGCCGATGTCCGGCTGGCCGTCCGACACGCCCTCCACCGCCCCGGTCAGCGCGTCCCATCCGCTCTTCCTCGAAGCGATGGCCGATTCGATCGACCGTTTCACGTGGCCCGCGTCGAGCGGAGTGCCGTCGTGAAACAGGACTCCGTCGCGGAGCACGAAGGTGTACGTCCGCCCGTCGTCGGCGATCCTCCAGCGCTCGCAGAGATGCGGAATCGGATTCCCGTGCTCGTCGGTGGCGACCAGCGTCTCGCGGATGTTGGCCAGGACTTCCGGCTCTTCGTCGACTCGCAAGGCCGCCCGCAGCGCGACGCGCAGAGCTCCGCCGCGGGGGAGCTGCGACTCCTCGGGCACGACCGGCTGGATCTTCTGCGCTTCCGAAAGATACCGGTGCGCCGCGGTGTAGTCGGCGCGGAGATTGGCGATGATCGCGGCGAGGGAGAGCAGCCGCGACACCGAGCCGGCGTCGTCGAGCTCCCGGCCGATCGGCAGCGCGCGCTCGACCCAGCGCCGGGTCTCGTCCACGCGCCGGCTCTGCCAGGCCATGTCCGCGGCGGTGCACATGGCCGCGAGCGCCCTGGCCTTCTCGCCGGCGGCTTCGAACAGGCGGACCGCGGCCTCGATCTCTTCGAGCGCACGGGCCGTGTCGCTGGTCATCCGGTAGGCCTCGGCCAGCAGAGTGCGCGCTTCCGCCTTCGCCAGCGGGTCCTCGACGAAGGTGATCACGGCCGTGGCCGCGCCGATCGCGTCCTGCTCGGCGAACGCGTCGATCGATCTCCGGGCCAGCTTCATTCCGAACTCGACGACTTTCTCCGGCACGTCGCCCTCGGCGTAGTGATGGACGAGCTGTGGATAGACCATCTCCTGCCGGCCCGCGTTCCGTTTCTCCAGCCATTCGGCGAAGGTCCGGTGCAGCGTCCGCCGTTTGCGGCGGGACAGCGTGCCGTAGACCACCTCGCGGGTCACGCCGCTGGAGAACAGCATCCGCTCTCCGCGGGACAGCGGTACCTCCCCGAGGAAGCCGGCCAGGAGGAGGTGGTCGAGGTCGTCCTCGATACCCTTTCCGTCTTCGGCGATCGCCTGCAGCTCGCGCACGTTGAACTCGCGGCCGAGCACGGAGGCGATGCTGAGCGTTTCCAGTTGCGGCTTCGGGAGGCGCTCGAGGCGGCGCTCCACGGCCTGCTGGATCGATGCCGGTAGCGCATCGATCGAGATCGCCGCGTCGCGCGCCAGCGCCCAGACCCCGGACGGCTGCCGCACGATCTCGCCGGAGTCGAGGAGCGACCGCGTCAGCTCGCTCGCGAAGTGCGCGTTGCCGTCGGTCACCGCGTAGGTCCGCTGCACGACCTGCTCGTCGATGGAGGGGCTTCCGACGATGTGCTCGAGGAACGCGCGGTGCTCGGCCAGGGTGAACGGTGCCACGGTCACGAGCTCGAAGTGCCGGTCCCCCTGGAAGTTGTCCAGGAGGCGGACGATCGGCGTGCGCCGGTCGGCTTCGTCGCTGCGATACGTGCCCAGGATGAGGATCGGGAACGGACCGAGGCGGTGGATGATGTACTGCAGTGCGTCGACGGTGACATTGGCGACGTGCAGGTCCTCGAAGACCAGCACCATCGGCTTGCCGCCGCCCATGCGGATGTAGCAGCGGGCCAGGACCTCGAAGATGTAGGTGCGATCGTCGCGCAGTGGAGCCGATCCGTCTGACGGCATGACCAGCGTCCCCGATGAGACGCCCCGGAGCTCGGGGATGTCGGTCAGGAGCGGGAAGGTCTGGGTCAGCTCGGGCGCGAGGTCCCCGAACTGCCGCCCGGCCTCCGGTCCACAGACGCGGAAGAACTGCTGTACGAGCTGGCAGAGGGTGTTGTAGGGGAGCGTGTCGTCGAAGTCGACGCAGCGGGCCCGGAACATGGGGATGTGGCGCAACGCGGTCATGCTTTCGAGCTCGTCGACAAGGCGCGTCTTGCCGACGCCCGTGGCGCCGCCGATCACCGCGAAGCGCCCTTCGCCCGAGGTCGCGGCGGCGAGGCAGGCCCGCAGCGTCTCGAACTCCGGTCTCCGTCCGACGAGGCTCGTCGGCCGCGAATGGACCCGCCGCTCCAGCGAGCCGGAGGTGCGCTGCGCGGACGTCTCCTGGTCCAGGTCCGCGCGAATGCGCATCAGCTCCTCGGCGAGAGCGCGCGCGTTCGGCGGACGGTCGTCGCGGTCTTTCGCCAGGCAGCGCATGACCAGTGCGTCCAGCTCGGCCGGGACGTCGATGCCCATCGCGCCCAGCGACGGCGGAATCTCGGTGGCGATGCGATGGAACACCGTGGCGAAGCCGCCGCCTTCGAACGGTGCCTGTCCGGCCAGCGCCTCGTAGAGGATCGTGCCCAGGGCGTAGATGTCGGCGCGGCCGTCGAGGTCCTTCAGTGCCAGTTGCTCCGGCGCGAGGTAGATGACGGTGCCAACGACGATTCCGGCCTGCGTGAGGCGTTTGTCGCGGTTGGCGATCGCCAGTCCGAAGTCGGTCACGCGCGCGCGCACGGCCCCGGCCGAGTCCCGCTCGACGAGGATGTTCTCCGGTTTGACGTCGCGATGGATGACTCCCGACCGGTGCGCGCAGTCGAGCGCATTCGCGACCTGGACGGCGATCTCGAGGATGTCTCCGGTGCTGAGCGCGCGGTCTTCCATGAGGCCGCGCATGTCGCCGCCGCGGATCAGCGACATCACCAGGAAGAGCGACTGTTCGTGATGCCCGAAGTCGTGGACCGGGACGATGCCCGGATGATCCAGCCCGGCCACCACCCGCGCCTCGCGCCGGAACCGCTCCTCGGCATCGTCGGAGAAGAGCTGGGGAGGAATGACTTTAACCGCGACGTCGCGGCCCAGCACTGGATCGTGAGCGAGGAACACGGCACCCATGCCGCCGCGTCCGATCTCACTCACGATCTGGTAACGGTTCGCCAGCCGTTCGCCGACCTTGTATGTCATGAGGGGATGCCGCCATTGTAGAAGAAGTAAGGATCGAATACGCGGCGCACTGAAGAGGCGCGCGGTAACATCCACACATGCCGAAGCCGATCGCCAAGCCCGCCGCGCGCGGCCTCGGCGCGTACGCATCGGCCGGCGAGCCACTCACGAACATCAATGCCGTGGTGGCGAAGCAGCACGGCCGGAACATCAGGCGATTGCAGGAGTGGATCGCGCTGCCGTCGATCGCCGCCGAGGATCGCGGATTTCCGGCGGGCGCCGAATTCATGGCCGAGCTCGCGCGCGACGCGGGATTCCAGCAGGCCACGATCCTCCATACCGACGGCAAGCCGGGCGTGTTCGCGACGCTCGACGCCGGCGCGGCGAAAACGGTCGGCCTCTATTTCATGTACGACGTCAAGCAGTACGACCCCGCGGAATGGACGTCGCCGCCGCTCGAGGCGCGCATCGTCCACAAGCACGGCATCGGCAAAGTGATGGTCGGCCGCGGCGCGGCCAATCAGAAGGGGCCGCAGTCGGCGTTCCTCGCGGCGCTGCACGCCATCCGCGGCGCGGGGAGGAAGATGCCGGTGAACCTCGTACTCGTCGCGGAGGGCGAAGAGGAAATCGGCTCGCCGCACATCCGGCAGCTGGTGCTGCGCTCTGAAGTCGCGGCAGCGTTGCACAAGACCGTGGGCGTGTTCATGCCGTCGGCGACGCAGGATCGCGACGGTATCGTACAGGTGAGTCTCGGCGCGAAGGGCGTCGTCGAGCTCGAGCTCGTGTCGAGCGGCGGGGAGTGGGGACGGGGGCCGGCGAAGGACATCCATTCGTCGTTCCAGGCGATGGTCGACAGTCCGGCCTGGCATCTCGTCAAAGCGCTGGACACGCTCGTGTCGGCGGACGGCAACACGATCACGATCGAGAACTATCCGAAGCCGCGGCCGCTCAGCGACGAAGAGCGCGCGATGATCGCCGTCGCCTCGAAGCGCCGCAGCGAAGTGCACTCGAAGAGAATGCTCGGCGTGCAGCGCTGGATCGACGACCTGCCGTGGCGGCAGGCCAACGAGCGGCTGGAATCGCAGCCGACGGTCAACATCGAAGGCCTCGCTGGCGGTTACACCGGACCGGGCGGCAAGACCATCCTGCCGCATCGCGCCGCGGCCAAGATCGATATGCGCCTCGTGCCGGACATGAGGAAGGACGACGCGGTCGCGGCGCTGAAGGCGCATCTGGCGAAGCGCGGCTTCGGCGACATCGAAGTGAACGTGACCGGCGGCTACGATCCGACCAGCACCGCCGCGGATGCGCCGCTGATCCAGGCCCAGGTCGCGGTGTTGAAGCGCGCGGGCATCGATCCGGTGATGTGGCCGCGCAATGCGGGCTCGTATCCCGGCTTCATCTTCACCGGCGAGCCGCTGAAGCTCGCCGCCGGCCACTTCGGCCTGGGCCGCGGCAGCGGCGCGCACGGGGCCGATGAGGATTACCTCATCGAGTCGTCCAAGCCGAACGTGCAGGGCTATGACGGCGCGGTGATGTCCTTCGTCGAATATTTGTACGAGCTGGGGAAGTACACCGAATGAAGAAATCGGGTTCGCTCACGGTAGTTGGTACGGGCATTCAAACGGGACAACTGACGCTCGCCGCCAGGAATGCAATCGAGGAAGCGGACAAGGTCCTGTACTTCGTCACGGGACCGACTGCGAAAAGCGATCTGCAGAGCCTGAACCCGACAGCGGAGTCGCTTGCACAGTATTACGTGGACGGAAAGGAACGCTTCGTCACCTACATGGAAATGGTCGGGCGGATCCTCGGCGAGGTGAAACGGGGACTGCACGTTTGCGCCGCGTTTTACGGTCATCCGGGCGTTTTCGTGATCCCCGCTCATGAAGCGATCCGGCAAGCGCGGGAAGCCGGGATTCCCGCGAAGATGCTGCCGGGGATTTCCGCGGAAGACTGTCTGTTCGCGGACCTGGGAATCGATCCGGCTCTCCCCGGATGTCAGAGCTTCGAAGCAACCGATTTTCTGATCCATCGGCGCCAGTTCGACGTCACGGCGTCGTTGATCCTCTGGCAGATCGGCGCCATCGGCGTGCAAACCTGCGAAATCAAAGACTATGCGCCGCGTAACCTCGACGTGCTCGCTGAATATCTGTCCGGGTTCTATGGGCCGAACCATCGCGCCGTCATCTACGAAGCCTCCCTGTACCCGGATTCCGAGTGGAGGGCGGAGGTCACAGCGCTCAGTGCCTTACCGGACGCACGCGTCTCCAGGAGCTCGACGCTGTACGTGGCCCCGAAGGACATACCCCGGCCCATGGACACGGAGATGGTCAGACGACTCGGTATGGACGAGGAAGCCGTTGACTCCCTGGAAGCAAAGCTTCACATGAAGCTACGCTCGATTCATACCGTGACGACAGCGCGCCAACCTCGAAGCGGGTGAGACGACGTCGAATCCGCTTCAAAGAAGCATGTAGTCATCCGAGCCCTGGGTCTTAACGTCGTCTTCCTTCTCCTCAGCCTTGCGCGCCTTCGTCAGCTCCGCGCGGGTGAATTCGAACCCGTTGTCGCGGGCGAGGTCCACCACGCTTTTCGCTATGGCGGCTTGCACCTTTTTCTGGAGCGCCTTGGAGCGCTTGAGCTTCTTGAGAAAATCCTTTGCGGCTTTTAAGGACATGAGTCGTTTCTCCAGACCGCTGCCGGTCGTTGATGTACAGCCTGAATTGTGGGATGTTGACTGAAGTACGCAGACAATATGGTCCCATTGGGCGCGCCGGTCAAGTCGGCTCGAAGGTAAAAGTGCCGAAAACGAAGAAGAAGGTGAAAATGCCGCCGCCGGGCTACTCAGGCGCCTTTGTCCGGACGCTGAACGGACTGGGCTTCATGAGCATGCGATTGGATGCCTGCATGAAGGCCTTCATCGCCTTTGCAAAGACGTCCGCCGCGCCGGTGGCGGACATCGGCGCGGCGTACGGTATAGCAACGATCCCCGCACTGAAGGCAGGAGCCAGCGTCATTGCGGTGGATGTCGATGAGCGCCATCTCGAGATCCTGAAACAGCGTGTTCCAAACGCCTGCCGGAAACGACTGCAGACCATTCCGGCGTCGTTTCCGGAAGGTCTGAGCCTCGGCAAGGACAGCATCGGCGCGTTCCTACTATCGAACGTCTTGAATTTCCTTTCTCCCAATCGCATGCCCGTGGCGGCCGGCAGCCTCTTCGAGTGGCTCGTCCCGGGAGGAAAGGTCTTCATCGCCGCCGGGACGCCTTATTTCGGCGGTGCCAGATCGTTCGTGCCGGTCTACGAAGCGCGCAAGCGTGCCGGCGAGCCCTGGCCGGGCCATATGACCGACGTCCCGAAATACGCGCCGATCTGGGACAACAAGTTTTCGTCGATGCTGCTCCTGGACCCCGACACGTTGTCGCGCGTGTTCCAGCAGGCTGGATTCATCATCGAGAAGGCCGAATTCACCGCGCGGCTCGACGTTCCGGCTTCATTGCAGCTGGATGGCCGCGAGAGCGTCGGGGTCATCGCGAGGAAGCCGTGAGCGGGACGCCGGCGGGAACAGAAACAGGCGCGGTCTGGAACTGGAGGCACATCCTTCACCAGCGAAGTCGAGGGCCCCCCTGCTGAAACGACCCCTCCGCGCCTGACCGGAGGGGGATTCCGCGCCAAGGCGCGGAATGACACGTGGGGTACGACCGTGATTCAGAACTTCCGTGTCATCCCGCGCTTCAGCGCGGGATCCCCTGCTGAAACAATCCCTCCGCGCCTGACGGAGGGGGGATCCCTCGACTTCGCTCGGGATTGACACGTGGGGCACGACCGTGATCCTCCGCACCTTCACCACCCAGCCCTTCCGCAACCTCGGCGAAGCAGCCCCGTGTCGCGGTAAGCGTCGGTTTGGTGCAGCTTACTGCACGAAACATGCGATCAGGCGCTTCCCGGTTGCACTCTATTTCTTCGCCGAACACATCGATCTGTTCGCGGAACACATTTATCTGTTCACGGAACACATCGATCTGTTCGCGGAACACATTTATCTGTTCGCGGAACACATCGATCTGTTCACGGAACACATCGATCTGTTCGCGGAACACATCAATCTGTTCGCGGAACACATTTATCTGTTCGCGGAACATATTTATCTGTTCGCGGAACACATCGATCGGTTCGCGCATGGAGCGCCGCCATCTCGACGGCTGAACGGACGCCGGCGCTGGCTCAGCGACGGTAAACTACTGCCCTGTCCCTGTCGCCATCAATGAACCGGAACGCCATCACCTGCGGCCGCGAGGTCGGGTCACTGGCCGGCACAGGGTTTCGGGTCAGTGACGTCCGTTACGGCGCGGGCGACACATACGACCGGCATGCGCACGAGCACGCCTACCTCGTGCTGGTCTGCAGCGGCGGGTTCGCCGAGGATGCGCGGAATGCGTCCGTGGAGCTCACGAGCGGGGATGTGCTCGTGGTCCCCGCGGGTCACGCGCATCGCGACGTGATCGCCGCGCACGGCGCGCGCGGGCTGCTCGTCACGATCGCGCCGTCGTTCGCGGCGGTCCCGCGGCATTGGCGCGCGCACCGCGGCGGTCCCGTCTCGCGGTCGATGATCGCGCTGCACCGCGAGCTCTCCGGCGCCGCGAACGGTGAAACGCTGCCGATCGAAGAGCAGATCCTGACGGCGCTCTCCGACGACACTCCCGCGGAGCCGATCGACCATCGCGCGGTGCGGATGGCGCGCGACCTCCTGGAAACGCATTGCGCACAGCCCCTGCGTCTGGGCGACGTGGCCCGCGAAGTCGGCGTGACAGCCGCTTACCTCGCTCGCGCGTTCGGCCGCGCCGAGCGGCGGACGATGGGCGCGTACCTGCGCGCCACGCGGGCGCGCCGCGCCGCCGCGCTGCTCGCGTCGACGGACGACGCGCTCGCGGACATCGCCGCGGCCACCGGGTTCGCGGACCAGAGTCACCTCTCCCGCGTCTTCGCCGCCGCGTACACCATGACGCCGCAGCGGTACCGCGACCTGATGCGCAGGTCAAAACCGTTCAAGACCTGACGACGGTCGCGCGCGCATCCTGATGGCCATGATGCCCACCTGGCCGCTGCTGCTCCTCCTGCTCACGACGTCCGACCGCTCCGCGGTGATCGATCGCGCTGCGGAGCTCATCCGCGAGCGATACGTTTACGAGGACGTCGCGAAGCGGTGTTCCGCGCAGTTGCAGGAGCGGCATGCACGCGGTGAGTTCGCCGATCTCGATGATGCGGCGTTCGCGCGCGCGGTGACGGCCGCGCTGAGGGCCGACTGTGACGACAAACACTTCGAGCTGGTCGTGCGCCAGCCATCGGCTCCGCCGCCTTCGGATCCGTCGTCGTGGCTGGAGCCGCTGCGGCGGCGGAACTATGACTTTTCGGAGGCTCGTCATCTGCCGGGCAATGTCGGCTATGTCGAGATCCGCTCGTTTCCGCCTCCCGACGTCGCGGCCACCGTCGCCGCCGGTGCGATGAACATGCTCTCGGGCACGGACGCGATCATCATCGACCTGCGCCGTAATGGCGGCGGCACCGGCGACATGGTCCTGTTCCTGGCGACCTACTTTTTCGAACGGCAGACGGCGCTCGGCAACACGATCCGCCGCGCGCAGGGGACGTCGACGCAGGACCGCACGCTGCCCTATGTGCCCGGACCGCGCCTCACGCACCAGGAGCTGTTCATTCTCACGGGCAGGGAGACGTTCTCCGCGGCCGAGGGATTTGCGTTCACGCTGCAGCAGGTGAAGCGGGCCACGATCGTCGGCGCGGTGACGAAGGGTGGCGCGAACGCGGGACGCTTCACCGATGTCCCGCCGAACTTCCGCATCTTCATCTCCAATGCGCACGCGACCAGTGCGGCGACGGGAAAGACATGGGACAAGGTCGGCATCACGCCGGACATCGCGGTGCCGGAGGCGGAGGCATTGACGGCAGCGCATCGCGAGGCGCTACGGCGCCTTCGCGCCAAAACGACGGACGCGGCGTGGCAGCGCGAGCTCGATGCGCTGCTTGCGGGGATGCCGTGAGGGGTGGGCGGCGAGGTCGCCGGCGCTCCCGCCATACGCCGCCCTTTTCACCGGCAACCGCGCCTCGAACCTGTCGCCGCGCAGGGGGAGCTCGTCGCCCGAGATCCCCGTACGCCTCGACGATCGCACGCGCAACGCCAGCCCACCATCGTGGTCACGGCGACGGGGCGGACCCTGAAGAGGCGGTGGAAGATGCGCTTTAGGTGAGGTGAGGGTGGTCCGGGGGGCGTGCCACTTACTGCCGGTCCCACGCAACAAGGACATCTGCGGCCACTCCGGCGTATTGCTCCATCAGTGCGTCGAACACGTCCATCGCTCGTAAACGCTGTGCTGACGTCGAAGCCGGGAACGCCTCTACGCGCAGCACGAACTGGATCAGCTCTCTGCCCGTGTACCACTGTGGTTGGCGCATAACCCGATCGTTGCTCAGAATCGCCATGATCACCGAAAGCGCCACGTCAGGGGCTGCGAGTCCGTATCCGAGGAGGAACTCGCCGAGCTGCTGGATACCTTCGTAGAGCGCCGGTGATGAGGCGAAACGCACCAGGAAGTCTTCCCGTTCGATGAGATCCCGCTTGCCGAGGTGCGCGAAAACCTCGCCGATGGCGGAACGTACGGTTGCGTCGGGATCGTCGAGCAACCGCTCGAATACGGACAGACAGTAATCGACGAGGTCACGATCGACCGCACGCGCGAGGAGGCGGCAGGCGTTCCAACGATGCGCGACTTCGCCGGTGACAACCGTCTCCAGCAGCCGCTGCGCGATGAACAACTCCTTTTGCGACAACGCCGCGGGCGAGGTCGCGGCAATGGCGAGGAGTTGTGCGCCGCGCCCCTGCAGGGTGGTGTCGTCCGACTCGCAGAGCTCGATGAGGTAGTGAACGACCCGCGAAAAGGACTGCCAGATCGCCGCCTGAAGAAACGGCACCAGTCGTGGGGCGTGAAGCAGGCTCTTCTCGTCTTCGGCCGTCATGAGCCGGTCGAAGAGGTCGAGAGCTTTCGTGCGCGTGACGACCAATTCGGGAATCAGCTCGGCGATCGCCGCTGCTTTCAACGGGCACGTCCCTTCGGTCGCAACGTACTCGAACAAGCTCCATCTCCGCGCCATGCTCGCGTCGCCTTTCTGCACGCGCAGCAAGCGCATGAACGCCAGAAACGAGGCCCCGCGGTCGGATCTCAGATAGTGGACCGGCTGGACGTTGGCCGAATCGCCAGCCATTTCGAGCAACGGATTGCGGACCCATGATTCGAGAAAGTCGAAGAGATCACCGGGCATCCGTTCGCTTCGTTTTTGCACCCACCATGCGAACGCCGCCGGAACGGTCGGTGCGGTCGTGAAGGACAGGAACCGTTTCAACACCTCATAGGCCGCGTCGAACGCAATTTGCGTCTCCGGTAATGCCTCTATGAATGTGCGGACGAACGCCTGATCGATGTCCGCAGGCACATTGCGAAAGATCTCGAGAAAGGCTGCGGGGTCGGCCACCATCGCACGACGCAGGCTCCGCAGTTGCTCGTGATGGTTCTCCGACTTCTCGGCCCCCACCATGTAAGCCCGCCACTCGAACGGGGCCTCAATCGGCTCTTCAGTCTGAGGCAGTGGCCGATCAGGTATTTTCGGCGCGTCGATTTCAACTCTCTTCAGCATGCTCGCGGTTCGAAGTTCCTTCCGCAGCAGCTGCAAGCGGTTTCTGCGCTTTTCACGATCCGGCTCTCGTGCGATTTCCTCGATCAAGGTACGCCGGACGCGACGGATCGTTTCGGAATCTCCTTTTCTAAGCACCAGCGACACGACGCCTCGCGCATTCACTGAATCGAAAGACAAACGCCGCGCGTTCGAGAGCAGGAACTCGGCTGCCGGTTCCAATGCCGGCCCGCCCTGTGCCGACCCGCCCACGTTCAACCCCACGTTGTAATAGTGTTGTGTCATGGCAACGGCCGTACACTCCTGTATGCGGACGGAGCGGCTCGCGCCAAACCGACGGGCATACGCCACAAACTCCTTGCGACCGCGTTCCCGCAATGCAATCAGCGCGACGCACACACCGTGCAGCAGCTTGCGATAAACCTCCTGATCGGGCCCCGAGGGCAGACGGATTCTGCCTGCGACGACCATGACCTCATCAGACGCATGGAACGTGTCCGGAACGTCGTCCGGTGTTCCGGCGAGCTTTTTTTCTAGCCAGGGAACGATCGAGTCGAGCCATTCGGTCGGATGAATGAGGGGGCCAGGCCCGATGTCGGCCAGTGACATGGTGATGCCCCGTTTGAAGCTCAGACTGCGCGCCATTTCCTCCAGATCGAACTCCTTCTCGAGTTCCTGATCTCGCTTCACCGACGCGATCAGGAGTGGAATGGCAACGTCCGGGTTGGCCAGAACGAACTGTTCGAATTTCATGAGGTTGGGCAGTGGCAGGCCACGCCGGAACAGTTCCTCGATCAGTGGCAGGACGGTCGGGTCGTTCCACCCATACCACCCCGACACCGCGGCGGCGATCGCGTGTGTCCATCTTGAATCCCGGCGCAGGAGTTGGACGAAGAGTGTGGCAACCTCGCGCTGCCTACCGACTGCGATCGATCCGATGTACTGAAGCACCCGTTCGCCATCTTCGTCGCGGACGGAGAGGGCATCCTCGATCGGATCGCGCAGCTCGTCGAACCAGACCGGGTTCCCATGTGCTGCGGCCCAGAATCGCGATCGCATCCGGGGGTTCTGCAACAAAGCGTCCGCCCAGGCAACTTCACTCTCTACCGGACGAGGAAGTGCGGCGAACCACCGGACCGTCAGATCGCGCAAATGAAAACGGATGTCGGACGCGCCGCAGATGTCATTGACCTCCCGCAGAGCGCGAATGGGGTTCTTGCCGCGCAAATGTTGCAGGATATGCAGGAGCTCGGTCCGCGCGGTCAGGCCCTGCGCGCCTTCCCGAAGATGTACGACAACCGATACGTCTCGCTGGACGAAATCGGCGGCAAAGAGATACGCCAGCATCGTCTGGTGACGAAAAGCCCAGCCGTCACTGGCACGCACAAGGATGCCGTGGCTCGCAAGCCATGTCGCCGCGACGAGCATCTCTTCGGCGAGGTTTTGGTCCGCGACGCTGGTCCGCTGTGCCGCCTGCATTCCGCGCATCAATGCGATAAGGGTATCGGCACGCGACTTTCGGGGCGGCGCGTCGGGCGCGGCGCGCAACGCAATGTCCTCCAGAAGCGTACGGTAGAGATCCTGAAGCGACGCAGCACCGTATCCCGCGCCGCGCGTGAGGAGAAACAGGTCGAGATGAAGGGGCACGCGTAGCAACTCCAGCGTTTCCTTTGGAAGCGAGAGGGGGTCGATTCCGGCGCTTTTCAGCACCGCCACGAGCTCCGCTTCCGACAGATCGCCGATCGTGAACCTGCGCGCGGTTTGAAAGCGGCGCAGCCGGGGGTCGTTGTTGCTGTCGAACAGACGACAAGACATCAGGACGCGGACCGCGGGAATGGAGCAAACGCGCGCCACCAGATCGAGGAGCAAAGACAAAGTTCGTTCGTTGTGCGCCAGCGCGAGCGACAACGCATCGATCTGGTCGAGCAGAACGAACACGGGGCCACGCGATGCCAGGCGCTCCACGACGCGCTCGAATGTGTCGGGCAGTTGGAGGCGAGCCTCGACATCTTCAGGGAGCTCGGCGTCCGCCAACTGCAGGTCGGCCTTCACCGCGATCACTTGGTGACCGGCAGCGTCCAAAATCCGCTTCACGTCCCGCATGACGACCGTCTTGCCGGCACCGGCCTGGTCGAGCAGCATGGTCACGGTCCCACGGGACTCATCGGAGTGCAACCATTCGACGATCGATTCCGTCACCGGACGTTCGCAGTGCACTCCCGTATCACCGAGGGTGGCCTTGTGTTGCTCGAGGAGCGCGTTGCATCGCCGGACACTGCTCTCGATCTCCGCCATCGGTATCGCATGCGCGATCCGAAACGCGGGCATTGCAGTACGGAGCTTGTCCAGTAACGATTCGCGGTCGAAGGCGATCCGCCATCGCGCATTGCCGCCGACTTGGTCGCGCAGAATCGAGAAGAGTGCGCCCGCCGTTCCGAGCGTGTTTTGCGGCACCCAGAACGGGATGCGGTCACGTTCGATCTCGGCGAGCGACGTGATCTCGACAAAAACGTGCCGGAACAGGACGAATACCTCTCCGGGGTCGTGCGCGCCCGTCCTCTGGGAGATGTTCTGGACGAGCGCGCGCTGGACCTCGGAAAGGCGGTCGTACCATTCCACCGCGCTCGCGGCGCCACGCGCGCGTCCGGCTGCTTCCCGTGTGCCGCGAACCCTCTCGGTTGGATCGCCGCACACCAGAACAAGGCGATCCCGCCCGCGACCGAATGCCGCGCCGCGAAATTGCGCCAGGAAGTCCTTCCACAGTCCGCTCCAGGCGTCGTCGGCGATGGCTTCCTTCGCCTGAATGTATTCGGCGTGACCGTCGCCAAAGCCGACCACGGTATCGTCGACGTCCTCCCACGCCTCGGCTCGGACGAACGCGATCCGTTCCGTGTCCGTGCGCTCTGTGGGATCGATCAATCGCCCGAGATACAACGCGGTAATCGAATTTTGATAGAGGATCCCCGACTGAGTCGTGGTGCCCCCGGTTTCCGGCATGACAGCAAGATACCGGATCGGCCGGCGCAAATCAGACGCTCATCAGCGGAAGACACAACGGACACAGTGCCCCGCCCTCACGCCGCCCTTTTCACCGGCAACCGCAGCACCATGCTCGTGCCCACGCCCTCGACCGAGGCCACGCTCACTTCGCCGCCGTGCGCTTCGACGACCTGTTTGACGATATAGAGGCCGAGGCCGGTGCCGCCGCCGCCGCGGAGCGATTTGGTCGCGCTCTGTTTGTACTTCTGGAAGATGCGGTCCAGCTCGTCCGCCTTGATGCCCATCCCCGTGTCCGTCACCGTGATCACGATCGCCTCGGGGGCGTCGCCGTTGCGCACGATCTGCGCGCCGACGGAGATCAGTCCCTTCTTCGGAGTGAACTTGAGCGAGTTCGAGATCAGGTTGATCACTGCCTGGGTGAGCTTTTCCACGCTGCCGATGATCTGGGGGATGTCGCGGCCGTGCGCGCTGAGGAGGAAGATCTCGTCGCGCGCGGCCACTGACTGCAGACTGCGCACGGCGCGTTTCAGCACGCCCGCCACGCGCACCGGCTCGCGCTCCACGATGAAGTTGCCGGACTGGATCTTCGAGAAATCGAGGATCTCGTTGATCAGGCCCATCATCCGCTCGCCTTCGCGATAGGCCTCGTTCAGCAGATCGGAGTACACGCTTTCGAGCTTCGCGCCTTCCTGCGAGAGCACGAACTCCAGCGTGCCCTGGATGCCGGAGAGCGGCCCGCGGAGGTCGTGGACGATCTGGGCGGTGAAGTCGGACTTGGCCTGCTCGGCCTCGCGCTGCTGGGTGACGTCCTCAAAGGCCAGGGCGACCGCCGGGCCGTCCTCGTCGTCGATGTGCATGATCTTGTCGATGCGGAAGACTCGGCCTTCGATCTCGACGTCGATCGTGCGCGACTCGTCGCCTTCGAGGAAGAAGCCCTGCAGCCATCCGCGCTCGCCGGCCACGGCGCGGGCGGCCTCGCGGATCCAGGCGGTGGCGTCGGAGCCGAAGGCGTCGTTGAACGAGCGGTTGCGATAACGGATCGCGCCGTTCTCGCCGATCGCGGCGATCGACGTCGGCAACTGGTCGAGGAGCTCGAGTGCGAAAGCGAAGTTCATTGCGGCACCACGATGGCGCGCTCGTGCTCGAGCTTCGCCAGGATGAAGATGGTCGTGAACGGATCGAACGGACTGAGGATCATGAGCTTCTGTACGTCCATCCGGCCGTCGATCAGCGACACGAGGTAGCCCTCCTGCGCGTTCAGGTTGAAGCGGTCGAAGTTGGTGAGGAAATCGGCGCTCAGCTTGGGGACGGCCTGCAGGCCGCGAGGGTGCTCGAGGAAACGCCGGACGATGGTGTTGCGGAGGATCTCCACGTAGCCGCGGACGGCCAGGTCGTCGGCGTAGGCCTGGCGAGCCTCGAGCAGCTTCAGGTACGTGTGCCAGGGGCCGTTTGCTTTCAGAGACTCGCCCACGAGCCGGGGCCAGTCGGGCCGGGCCGGGGCAACAGGGGACGCGGACATTCGGCCCCGATTCTATCCTGTAGACTGGAGATCGTGACCGAACACCAGCTCGTGCCGCAGGCACCTCCGTCGCGACGCCGCTCGCGCCTGCTCATGCTCCTCCTCGCCGGAGGACTGGGGGTTCCGGCCGGGTTCCTGTTCGCGAACGCGGTGCGCATGCCCGAGGTGAAGAGGCTGGCCGATTACCAGCCGGCGATCATCACCCGCATCTACGACCGCAACGGCGTCCCGTTCGCTGAGTACTCGATCCAGAAACGCATCGTCGTGCCGAAGCGGGACATGGCCCAGGTGTTCGTCAACGCCGTCATTGCGACCGAGGACTCGGAGTTCTATAAGCATGGCGGCGTCGATCCGAAAGCGATCCTCCGCGCGATCATTACGGACATCATCGAGCGGCGGGCCGCGCAGGGCGCGTCGACGCTGACCCAGCAGCTCGCGAAACAGGTCTTCCTCACCCCGGACAAGACGCTCCGCCGCAAGATCAACGAGGCCTTTTTCGCCGTCCAGATCGAGAAGGACTTCACCAAGGACCAGATCTTCGAGCTCTATGCGAACCAGGTGTATCTGGGCCACGGCGCGTACGGCGTGGAGGCGGGATCGCGGCTCTATTTCGGCAAGCACGCCAAGGAGTTGTCGCTGCCCGAGGCGGCGGTGCTGGCGGCGCTGATCCGCTCGCCGATGTATTACAGCCCGCTCACGCATCCCGACCGCGCCAGGATGCGCCGCGATTACGTGCTGCGGCGGATGGTGACCGAGAAATTCATCAACGCCGAGCAATACCGCCAGGCCGTCAGCGCTCCCATCACCCTGGGCACGTTCAAAGAGGAGGCGCCGCGCGTCGGCGCCTATTTCACCGAGGAGATCCGCCAGTACATCGAGAAGAGCGAGCAGTTCGGCGCGGAAGAGCTCTATCGCAGCGGACTGAAGGTGCACTCGACGCTCGATCTCAAGATCCAGCAGATCACCGAGGACGCATTGCAGCGCGGATTGCGGCGATTCGATAAACGCCGCGGTTTCCGGCGCCCGACGCGCAATCTCGTCGCCGAAGGTCTGGATCCCGAAACGTGGCGTGACCCGAGCTGGAGCAACGACCGGTACGTCAAGGAGCGGCTCTATCCGGCGGCGGTTCTGGACGTCACGAAGGACAAGGTCCTGGTCCGCGTGCATCGGGACCGAATCGAGCTCACCCCCGAGGCGTGGGGGTGGACGAAGAAGAAGACCATGCAGGGCGTGCTGAAGCGCGGCGACATCGTCCACGTGCTGCAGCGCGAAGACACGAAGACCAAGGTGTTGTCGTGGCGTTTCGACCAGATGCCGCTCGTGCAGGGCGCGGTGGTGGTGATCGACGTCAAGAGCGGCGAGGTGAGGGCTCTGGCCGGCGGCTACGACTTCCAGATGTCGAAGTTCAATCGTGCCGTGCAGTCGCGCCGTCAGACGGGATCGTCGTTCAAGCCGCTCGTCTATGGCGCGGCGTTCGAGACCGGGCTGACGCCCGCGGATACGTTGTTCGACGCGCCGGTGGCCATTCCCGTCGGCAACCAGATTTACGCGCCGAAGAACTATTACGGCAAATACACGGGCATCGTCACCATTCAGCGCGCGCTGGAGTTGTCGATCAACGTGCCCGCCGTCAAGACGTACATGATGACCGGCGGCGATCGGGTGGTCGATTTCGCCCGCCGCTGCGGCATTACGGCCGACCTGCCGAAATATCCGTCGCTGTCCCTCGGCGCGGCTGGTGTATCTCCATTGGAGATGACCGCCGCGTACAACGTGTTCGCCAACAGCGGGGTGTACATCAAGCCGCGTTACATCCGCCGCATCTCCGATCAGTTGGACCGGGTACTGGAGGAGAAGCTGCCCGAATTGTCCGAGGCGACGTCGCCGGGGGTGGCGTACGAGGTCGCGTACATGATGAAGGGAGTCATCGATCGCGGCACCGCGTATGAGGCGCACACACTGGCCGATCCGCTTGCCGGAAAAACCGGCACCACCAACGGCTATACCGACGCGTGGTTCATCGGATTCTCGCCGGAGTACACGGTCGGTGTCTGGACCGGCTACGACGATCCATCGAAATCGCTGGGCGGCGGCGCCACGGGCGCGGACGTTCCGCTGCCGATCTGGATCGACATCTTCAAACAATTCGAGGAGCAGAAGCTGCGCGTGGCCACGGCCGATTTCGAGGCGCCTTCGGGCGTCGTGGTCGTGCCGATGGATCTCTACTCCGGACGCCGCGGCACGGGTCCGTGCAGCCGCGTGGTGATGAACGCGTTCGTGGCCGGCCAGGAGCCGGATAAGGACTGCAGCGGCGCGTCGGTGCAGGTCAGCAAGCTTCCGTACTATCTGCAGCGCCCGTTCTATACGCCCAAAGAGGCCGAGCCCACGCAGGCCGCGAACGACGCGTCGGCACAGGCAGGGGAGAGCGCGGAATCACCGGCGCCAGGAGCGCCGGCTCCGTCGCCGGCGGCCACCGATACATCCGCTCCCGCCACTCCGACGACCACCACGCCGGCGACCGACACCGGCGGCGTTTCGCGGCACTGAACGAGACTCTCCGCGCGAGAGTGTGGATGCGAGCTCGGACTACTGTTTGGTCTCGATTTTCGCGATGGCTTCTTTCGCTGCTTCGGCGAGCGGCGACCAGTTGAACTGACCCTTGGTTGCAGCCGCCTTCCGCAGTTCCGGCAGAGCCTTGCTGGCTGCAGGTCCGTAGCTGCCGAGCATTTTGATGGCTTCGGTCGCCGCCTCTTCCTTGTCCTTCGTGACCACCATCGCGGCGAGAGCGGTGATCACCTCGGGAGTCGGTCCCATCGCTGTGAGCGCCTCCTGCACCTGATAGCGAACGTTCCAGTTATCCGCTGCGATGAGCGGCACGATCAGCGGCACGGCCTCGGTAGCCGCGGGGCCCATCTTCACAACGACTCGGACAGCGCGCTCTTTGATGTCCTCGTTCGCGCTGCGGATCAGAGGGAGCACGTAGGGGAGTGCCGCTCGACCCAGCTTGCCGAGCGAGTCGGCGGCCTTGGACGCGAGGTCCGGAGCCTCGCCGCTGAGCGCAGTGACCAGGGCGGGACCGCTGCGAGCCGCCGCTGCAGGAATCGACCCGAGGGCCCGCACGATCTCCATGCGGAGCCATTCGGTCTGCGGGTCATGTTCAGCACCGGCGGGGCGGCCGAGGATCTCCAGCAGCGTCGGGACGGCGGGGGCGGCACCGTCGCCGATGACCGCCAGCGCCTGGACTGCTTCGCGATGAAAATGGCTGACCGCCGGGAGTCGGATCCATCGGTCGATGAGGGGAACCGCGGCGGCCGCATCCTTCTGATAGAAGCCGAGGATGAGCAGCGCTGAGGCCGCGGAGGACAGATGTTCGTGATGGCCGCTCTCGATTCCCCGCTCCATGATCCGGACGAGCTGAGGAACGGTCTTCGCGGCGGGAGCCGCGGGCAGGATTCCCGGCCCCAGATTCAGGAGTCCGCTGAGAGCGCTGTCCTCGCATCCCTTTCCGCTCTCGATGATCCGCAGCAGCGCCGGCGCAATCTTCGCGGCCGTCGTCTGGAAATGCTCCTGATGCTCCGAGGTGGCGTTGACTGCGTTCATGCAGCGTGTCGAATCGCCGCTCTCGAAGTCCGCGATCAATTTCGCCGGGGTAGGCTGCGCCTGCGCTGCCACGGACGCGAGGAAGAGAACGAAGAGAGCCGTTGACGCGGGACGATGCCGTTTCATGGTCGTGCTCCTGAAGTTTCGGTCCGGGATGCGGCGGCGCGGCGCCTAAGCAGACATCGACGACGGATACGAGTGGCCCGGCTGGGCAGCGCTGAGGCGGAACAGCGTCACGAAGATCGCGATCACCACGGGCAGCATCAGCGCGAGCACTCCCCACGGCGCCAGGAACAGGAAGCCGAACAGGGGAGAGGTCAGGGCGATGAGCGCCCAGACGATCAGTGTGATCCCGCGCCACGTTTTGCGGACTGCCGGCATCTTCAGTACGCCGACCAGAATCAGCAACGCACCCACAAAGACGTTGCCCGTGATGACCGGGAGAAACATCGACCCCACCAGCCAGCCGAAGTGCTCCTTGTCGGCGATCACCAGGAAAGAGACGACCAGCGCCAGCACCACCAGCGCGCAACCGGCGACCGCGACCCAGAGCCAGCGCCGCATCATTCGGCCGCCGGCACGTAGCGCATGATCATGTCCACGATCTTGTCGCGGGTGAGCGGCTTGCGCATCCAGGCGTTGGCGCCGGAGCTGGGAAACATCTCCTCGAGCGAGCGCTCCGGAAGATCGGAGATCAGCACGATGGGGATGTCTTTCTTATTGGACTGCGACTTGAGAACTTCGCTGAGGCGATTGCCTTTGATACTGGGCAGGTTGACGTCGAGAAAAATGATGTCCGGCGTATTGCTGGCCAGGACGTGATTGAATTCGATCCAGCTCGAGGCCGTCAGTACGGTGCTGCCCTCGCGCTCCAGCAGAGCGCGGCCGAGTTTGAGCACCAGCGGGTTGTCGTCGAGAATCAGGACCGTAATGTTCGAGAGCGCAGACATGTACTCAGTTTTTCGCCTTTCGTCGTGGTGGGGCGACCCTTCCGGCGACATGATACTCTGACGCCCGCCGTGCTGCGACCCGCGGACTACTACAGCGGACCATCTCCGGAGGCCGTGCTGCCGCGCGGGGTCACGTTCGGCTGCGGCGCCGCCTCCATCGCCGGATTGATCCTCCTCGCCGTCGGCGGCGCCTGGATGGCCTCGGGCGGCATCGTCGATGTGATGGACCTCTCCTTCGGCATGTCCATGGGCCAGGTCCGGGGCATGTACAAGTCCGATGTCACGGACGCACAAAAGAAAGAAGTCGACACCGCGATCGAGGCGTTGCGCGAGAACCTGCGCACCGGAAAGACGCCCGTCTCCGCCCTCAACCCGGTGCTTGAGACGATGCGGAAGATCATGGACGACAAGCTGATCACCGCCGAGGAAGCGCGCACGCTGATCGCGTCGGCGCATAAGGCGGCGCAGGTGAGGGCTCCCACGCCGAAGCCATGAAGAAGTCCACCGTCGCCCTGACGGTCGTCCTCGGCCTGCTGGTCGTGGTCGGCCTCGCCGCGGCGGTCGTCGCCTTCTTCTACTTCGCCGTCACCGGCATCTCCACCGAGCCGGCGAGCGACACCCAGAAGCGCCTGGTGATGAACCTCGAATCGCTCGACGATTACGAGGTCGAGCTCGATGCGAAATGCGCGAAGCTCACGGCGAAGCGGAACATCGATTTCACGACCGAGATCGAGTTCGAGCACGACTGCGAGAGCTCGAGCATCTACGTCTCGTCCACCGCGGAGATCGCTCCGACGGTCCGATCGGCGCGCGAGTCGTTCGTCCTCGGCATCGGCGCGTACAAGACCGGCGTCGCCATCGGATCGGGCGAGCTGGAGCCGCGTGGCGAGCTGCTGACCGTCGGCGACCAGCGTTATGGCGCCATCGTCCGGCAGAACGGCGCGCCGGTCGGGAACGTGTTCGTCGTGCGCCAGGGGCGGGTGGTACACGCGCTGCTCATCACCGGCATCTATTTCGACGACGCCCGGGACGGCGACGACCTCTTCAAGCCGCTGCTCGAGGAGTCGCGGAGGCTGTTCCTGCCGCGATAGACTCGGCGGTCCCATGCCGTTCAAGCTCGTTTCCCCGTTTCAGCCCCAGGGCGACCAGCCCGAGGCCATCCGCCAGCTCGTGGAAGGCATCGAGCGCCGCGATCCCCACCAGATCCTCCTAGGCGTCACCGGATCCGGTAAGACCTTCACCGTCGCCAAAGTAATCGAGCAGGTGAACCGCCCCACGCTCGTCCTCAGCCACAACAAGATCCTCGCGGCCCAGCTCTACCAGGAGTTCAAGAACTTCTTCCCCGAGAACCGCGTCGAGTACTTCGTCTCCTACTACGACTATTACCAGCCCGAGGCCTACATCCCTCAGAACGATCTGTACATCGAGAAGGAGATGACCAAGAACGACGAGATCGACAAGCTGCGGCTCTCGGCGACGAAGGCGCTGTTCGAGCGGCGGGACGTGATCATCGTCGCGTCGGTCTCCTGCATCTACGGCATCGGCGAGCCTGAGCTGTACTACGGGATGCTGCTCTTCTTCGAGCGCGGCGTCGATAAGCCGATGACCGAGTACCTGCGCAAGCTGACGGAGATGCAGTACGAGCGCACTCCGTACGACCTCGCCCGCGGCAACTTCCGCGTGCGCGGCGACGTGCTCGAGCTCTGGCCCGCGTACGAGGACGACGCGGTGCGCATCGAGTTCTTCGGCGACGAGATCGACAAGATGACCCGTATCGATCCCATCACCGGCAAGACCTCGGGGCGCTCGTACGATCGGCTCGCGATCTATCCGCGAACGCACTACGTCACGCCCCGGGAGCGACTGATGGAGGCGATGGGGAACATCCGGGTGGAGCTCGACGAGCGCGTCGCGGAGCTCCGCGCCAACGACCGCCTGCTCGAGGCCCAGCGTCTGTCGCAGCGGACGATGTTCGACCTGGAGATGATCGCGGAGCTGGGCTACTGCAACGGCATCGAGAACTACTCGCGACATCTGAGCGGCCGCAAACAGGGCGAGCCGCCGCCGACGCTGATCGACTACTTCCCGAAAGACTTTCTCCTGGTCGTGGACGAGTCGCACCAGACCGTTCCCCAGGTGCGGGCGATGTGGGGCGGCGACCGCGCGCGTAAGTTGACGCTGGTCGAGTACGGATTCCGCCTCCCATCGGCGATCGACAACCGGCCGCTCTCGTTCGACGAGTTCGAGGGCAAGCTGGACCAGATCCTCTACGTCTCGGCGACGCCCGGCCCGTACGAGCTCGAGAAGACCGGCGGGCTCTATGCGGAGCAGGTCATCCGTCCCACGGGTCTGCTCGACCCGCAGCTCGTCATCCGTCCCGTGAAAGGCCAGGTCGACGATCTCCTCGGCGTCATCCGCGAGCGCACCGCGCTCGGCGAGCGGGTCATGGTCACGACGCTGACCAAACGCATGGCCGAGGACCTGACGCGCTACCTGATGGAGCTGGGAGTGAAGGTGAACTACCTCCACTCCGACGTGGAAACGCTGGAGCGCATCGCCATCCTGCGCGACTTCCGGATGGGCGTGTTCGATGTACTGATCGGCATCAACCTTCTGCGCGAAGGACTGGACGTGCCGGAGTGCTCGGCGGTGGCGATTCTCGACGCGGACAAGGAAGGCTTCCTGCGCTCGCAGACGTCGCTGATCCAGACCATCGGCCGCGTAGCACGACACCTCAACGGGACAGCGTTTCTCTACGCCGACAAGATCACGGACTCGCTGCGCTGGGCCATCGACGAGACCAACCGCCGCCGCCTGGTCCAGCAGCAGTACAACGAGGAGCACGGCATCGAGCCCGCGTCGATCATCAAGGCCATCGACTCCGATCTGGTGAAGATGGCCAACCTCGACTACCTCGACATCCCCCTGCCGGGACAGAAGTCAAGGCTCGGTCTCGGCGAAGGGGAGGACCTCGACAAAGCGATCTCGCGCCTGTCGAAGGAGATGAAGGAGGCCGCGAAGAACCTCGACTTCGAGAAGGCCGCTGAGATCCGCGATCGGCTGCGCGAGCTGAAGGAGATGCGCATCTTCGTGTAGCAGGTTGTCGGTTATCGGTTGTCGGTTGTCTGAGGTTTTCGCATGACGGCGGATTCATCGCGAGACACCACCCGGAACTGACAACTGACAACCGACAACATCCTCTCGAGGTCCCCGCCGAAAAACCTGTGATTTCCCTCCACCTGTAAGGTTGCGCACCTATCGGTGCGGCCCTACACTCGCCCGCAATTCCTGACAAAAGAGCGAGGGGGCTGAGTCGATGAACTTCGACATAGCGACCATCACCTACCCGGACGGACGTGTGGCGAAATTACCGCCGCCCGATTTCTACGCGCTGCCGCTGGGCGAGCGGATCGAGCTGCTCACGAGCAGCCGGATCAAGTTCGAGAAGGACAACCAGCCGATGTCGCCGCTGGACGCGTTGAGAAAGAAATGAAAACGCGCATCCTGACCGCAGTGCTCATCGTCTCGGCCGCGCTGTGGGTCTCCACGATCGCCGCGGCCTACGAGGCCATCCGCCGCTTCGAAACGACACCCGGGCTTCCGGCCTCCGCGCCGCGCGCCTGGCCCGCGGCGAGCACCGTCGCGCGCGGTGCCGGTACGTGGTCGCTGGTGATGCTCGTGCACCCGCACTGCTCCTGCAGCCGCGCCAGCGTGAGCGAGCTGGCCGAGATCGTGGAGGAGGCGCCGCGCGGCGTGGAGACCACGGTGCTCGTCTACCGCCCGCACGAAATGCCCGCCGGATGGGAGCGCACGGGAGTCGTCGACGCGGCGGGACGCATCCCGCGGGCGCGCGTGCTCCTCGACCGCGACGGTGCCGAGGCCCGTCTCTTCGGCGGCTTCACCTCGGGACAGACCTTCCTGTACGACGATCGCGGGCGGCTCCGCTTCGCAGGCGGAGTGACCTCGCTGCGCGGGCATGCGGGACTGAACCGCGGGCGCGCCGGCGTCATCCGGATCGCGAAGCAGCGAAGCGGCAGCGCAACGCATCCCGTCTTCGGCTGTGCCATCACCACGACCAGCAAGGGAGAAAGACGATGAATCCGAACGTCGCCGCGCGAGCCGGGGAGCTGCACGAGGTCCAGAACACGAAGCGCACGATCATGGTCACCCGGATGTTCGCCGTGCTGCTGGTCGTGCAGTACTTGGCCTGCGTCGGCGCGGCGTTCGCGGTCTCGCCGTACGCGTGGGCCGGCAAGGAGCGCGTGCTGCACATGCACGTGTGGGTGGCCATCCTTGCAGGCGCGGGGATCACCCTTCTGCCACTGCTGATGGCCATCTACCGGCCCGCGGCGCCGCTCACGCGCCACGTCATCGCCGCATCGCAGATGCTGTCCTCGGCATTGCTGATCCATCTTACCGGCGGCCGGATCGAGACGCACTTTCACGTCTTCGGCTCGCTGGCGTTCCTGGCGTTCTATCTGGACTGGAAAGTCATCCTCACGGCCACGGTGGTCGTGGCCGCCGATCACTTCGCGCGCGGCCTGTTCTGGCCGGAATCGGTGTACGGCGTGACGGACCCGGAGTGGTGGCGCTTCCTCGAGCACGCCGGCTGGGTGGCCTTCGAGGACCTGTTCCTGATCTGGTCGTGTATCTACGGCCAGCGCGAGCTGCAAGCCAGCGCGCTGCGCCAGGCGGAAGTGGAGCAACTGACGGAGCAGGAACAGCTCAAGAGCGCCGCGCTGGAGATGGCGCTCAGCGAGATCCGCACCGCTACGGCTTAGGTTGTCAGTTGTCAGTTGTCTGGGGGGTCGCACGCCGGCCAGTCACTCGTCGAACAAGCGCTCGAGCTCGCGCCCCGCGAGCGCCTGCAGCTCGCGGAGCAGCAGATCGTCCGCGCCTCCGCCGAGGAAGACGTTCACTTCGATGCGCGTGATGAGGCGGGTGAGCTGTTCGAGATCGTACGTCGAAGGGACGTTCAGCGTGGACGAGCGCGTGCCGAAGGTGCAGACGAATTCGTCATCGGAGCGACGCATCCAGCCGCGGTGGCCGGCCAGCGCGTCGAGCGCGTTCGGGGACGAGCGGACGAGCGTGTGGATCGTCTCCGCGGTGCTGCGCGCCATGCGGGTGCGCATCGCGCGGTCGGTTCGTTCGGCGATTTCTTCGAGTTCCATCATGCCGCCAGTGCGCGGCGTACGCGCTGCAGTCCGTCTTCGATGTCGCGCAGCGAGACCGCGCCCGCGCTCAGTCTGAACCAACCGTCGTCGCGCTTCAAACCGAACGCCTGGAACGGCACGACCGCGAAGCCCGCCTCTTCGAGGAGAAAGCGGCGGATGTGCTCGTTCGTGCCGAAGCGGTCGATGAGGTCGAACTGCGCGGAGAGGTAGATCGCCCCCTGCGGCGCGATCGCATTCACCGGCAGACCATCCCGGCGCATGGCCATGAAGCCGTCATAGAGCGCGTCGAGTCGCAGACGCAGCTCGCGGATCATGTTCTCGTGGAACGCCGCGATCTCGTCCTTCTGCCTGAGGAACGACGCGACGGCGAGTTGCTCGGCCTTCGGAGCCCACGCGCCGATGTGGCCGATGATGTCGCGCATGCGCGCGGTGACGGCCGGCGGTGCGACGGTCCAGCCGACGCGCAGGCCGGTCGCGGCGAACGCTTTCGAGATCCCGTCGACGAAGATCGTGTACGCGGCCGATTCCGGCACGAGCTGGGGCGGCGTGTAGTGCGGGTGATCGCCGAAGGTGAGCATCCAGTAGACCTGGTCCCACAGCAGGAACAGCGGCCGTTCGCCGATGGCCCAGCGGCGGTCGTTCTCATCGACGACGAGCTGCGCGATGGCCTCGACGTCGTGCTTGGCCATCACCGTGCCGGTCGGATTGAGCGGCGTGCAGACGGCGATCAGCCGGGCGTCGTGCAGGTGCGGGCGGATCATCTCCGCGGTCGGCATGAAGTTCGTGTCCGCGCCGACCACCAGCTCCACCGGCACGCCGCCGGTGAGATAGGTGTAGTGGTTGTTGTTCCACGACGGCGTCGGATAGATCACCTTGTCGCCCTTGTCGACGACGCTCGCGTAGGCGGCGTAGATGATCGGACGCGACCCGCCGGCGATGAGAGTCGACTCGATGGGGTAGGTGAGGCCGAGCTCCTCGCGAAACAGATCGACGACTGCTTTGCGCAGCTCGATCTGGCCGTCCGAGGGGGGATAGTTGGTCTGGCCGTCGGCGAGATTCTTCGTGATCAGCGACTCGAGCAGCGGCGGGATGCGGAACTCGGTCGGCGAGAAGTCGCCGACGGTGAGGTTCGCGACGGAGCGTCCCGAGGCCACGAGCGCCCGCACCTCGCCGGCGATCTTCAGCACCTCGGAACCGGTCATTCCGCGGGCGAGCCTGGACAGACTGCCGTCGTTGAGTTGGGTCAGGACGTCGCGCATCAGGCGCATTCTACTTTTTGTAGGCGCGATGGATCTTCCAGAGATCGTTGAGGGCGCGGATGAAGTCGGTCGAGCGCACCTTGGAGCCCTTCACGTCGTGCCAGGTGCGGATGGGAAGCTCGTAGATCGCGCGCGCGGCGTCGTCGCGTCCGCGCTGGCGCACGAAGCGGGCGATGATCTCGACGTCGAAGATCCAGCGCGACAGAAAGGGCTGGCCGAAGATCTCGCGCATCCGGTCGCTGACCCGGAACAGCTTCGCGCCGCACTGGGTGTCGTACACGGCCAGGCCGAGGGATGAGGAGATGAGCGTGGCGCCGACGCGGCCGACGTAGTGACGGCGCGGGTTGCGGCTGATGGAACGGCCGAGGAGGCGGACTCGCGCGGCGAAGACCATCTCGATCTCCGGGCGCGACTGAAAGATGTTCAGGAAGTCGTCCAGCTCGCGGAGGGGCGTCGCCAGATCGGCGTCCCAGAATCCGACGAGATCGGGCTTGCGATCCATGGCCGCGAGGATGCCCCGCCGCACCGCCTCGGCCTTGCCGGAGTTGCGCTCGAGGTTCAGCACGGAGAACTTCTGCGGATCCTCTTTCTGCAGCGACTCGATGAGACTGAGCGTGCCGTCGCGGCTTCCGTCGTTGACCAGGAGCATCTCGACCCGAGTGCCCGGCAACGTGAACGCGCGCAGCTCGTCGACGGGCAGGCGCCGCTCCTCGTTGTAGCAGGGGACGACCAGGATCAGATGCACGGCGCGCATTGTAGGATGGAGGTCAAGATGTTGACCGCCAACCTCGCCGCAACCGTGCACGGCCGCTATCTCTACGAGGAGCGCGGCGAGCCGCTGCTGGTCGGGTTCCACGGATACGCGGAGACCGCGGACGCGAACATGGCCGAACTGCACAGGATCCAGTGCGACTGGTCGCTGCTCTCGATCCAGGCCCTGCATCGGTTTTACACGCGCGCGGGCGACGTCGTGGCGAGCTGGATGACGTCGCAGGATCGCGAGCTGGCCATCGCCGACAACCTCTCTTATGTGCGTTCGGTGCTCGATGCGGTCCGCGCGCCCTCGCAGCTCGTGTTCTCCGGCTTCTCCCAGGGCGCCGCGATGGCCGCCCGCGCGGCCGCGCACATCCCCTGCGACGGCCTGATCCTGCTCGGTGGAGACGTTCCCCCCGATGTGAAGGGCGAAGACGTTCGCCTCCCGCCCGTCCTCGTCGCCCGCGGCACGGGCGACGAGTGGTACACGGACGAGAAGTTCAAGGCCGACCTGGAGTGGCTGGAACCGCGCACGCGCGTGACGCGGTGCGTGTTCGCGGGTGGTCATGAGTGGGGGGAGGAGTTTCGCGAAGCGGTGGCGGGGTTTGTGGGACCTATAGGACCTATGGGCCGGATAGGACCTATAGGGATGACGCGCGACCGCTGATCTGTTGTTGACAGGGCATGCCGTCCAATCGCGCCGAGCGTCTGAAGGCGCGCCTCGAAGAGATCCCCGAGCGTCCCGGCGTTTACCTGCACAAGAACTCCGCGGGCGAGGTGATCTACGTCGGGAAGGCGCGCCACCTCCGCAACCGCGTCACCTCGTACGTGGTCGGGAAAGGTGCGCGCGCGCATCCGCTCACGAACGCGCTGATCCCGGAGATCGACGCGATCGACTTCATCACCACCAACAACGAGCTCGAGGCCATCCTCCTCGAGAACAACCTGATCAAGGCGCATCAGCCGCGCTACAACGTCCTCCTTCGCGACGACAAGAGCTATCCGTATCTCAAGGTCACGATGTCCGAGGATTTTCCGCGGGTGGTGTTCACGCGGAGAGCCAACCGGAAGAAGGGGGACCTCTTCTACGGCCCGTTCTTCGCCGGCACCGCGCGGCGCATCCTCAAGCTGGTCGCCGATCAGTTCAAGCTCCGGAGCTGCGACCTCGACATCGTCGACGGCAAGAACGCCCTGACCCGTCCCTGTCTCTACTACGACATGCACCAGTGCCTCGGGCCGTGCGTCGTCGGGCTCACCTCGCGAGAGGAGTACCTGGAGATGGCCGGCGACGTGGTGCTGTTCCTCAGCGGCAAGTCGAAGGAGCTGCAGGAGCGGCTCCGCGCGCGCATGTACAAGGCGGCCGAGGATGAGAACTTCGAAGTGGCGACGTACTACCGCGATCTCATTCGCACCGTGGAGCGCATTCAGGCCGAGCAGCAGGTCGCGTCGGCCGAAGACGAGGACATGGACGTGTGGGGCCTCTACGAGGAAGGCACTGACGTCGCTGTGCAGCTCTTCGTCATCCGCGACGGCAGCGTCGTCGATCGCCGCGAGCTGTTCTGGGAGAAGGTGGGCGATTATCAGCCCGGCTACTTCCTCTCCGAGATCCTCCAGCGCTACTACCAGGACAACCTCTTCGTGCCGCGCGAGATCCTGATCCCGTTCGAAGTCGAGGACGTGGAGCTGATCAACGAGTGGCTGACGTCGCAGGCCAACCGCAAGACGCAGGTGCGCGTGCCGCAGCGCGGCAAAGGCGTCGACCGCATCGAGCTGGCGAACCGCAACGCGCGCCTCTCGCACGAGTCGCGGTTCCGCAAGTCGACGCAGGACCGCCTCGCCATCGCTGCCCAACGTCTTGGGCACCTCCTCGGCGAGGCCGGCGGGTGGCAGCAGCGCGAGATTCAGAAGATCGAGTCGTTCGACATCTCGAATATTCAGGGCACGGACTCGGTGGCGGGCATGGTCGTGTTCGACCGCGGCAAGTTCGACAAGAACCAGTACCGCATCTTCAATATCAAGACGGTGGTCGGCGCCGACGACTTCCGTTCGATGGCCGAGGCGGTGGACCGGCGCTATCGCCGGCTGCTCGAGGACGAGAAGCCGCTCCCGGACCTGATCCTCATCGACGGAGGCCGCGGGCAGCTCAACGCGGCACTCGCGGCGCTGAACAAACTGGGCGTCGAAGAGATCCCGATCGCCGGCCTGGCCAAGCGCGAGGAGGAGATCTACGTCCCCGATCGCGACGAGCCGCTGCGCCTCGATCGACACGATCCCGCTTTGCAGCTTCTGCAAATGGTGCGCGACGAGACGCACCGCTTCGCGGTGTCCTCGCACCGCCGCCGCCGCTCGAAGCGCACCCTCCGCAGCGAGCTCGATGACCTTCCGCGCATCGGCGAGAAACGCAAACGCCTGCTCATCGAACGATTCGGCTCGGTGTCGGCGATCAAGCAGGCCAGCGCGCAGGACCTGATCAACGTGCTGGGGCGGAAGGTGGGGCAGGGGCTTTACGACGAGTTGCACGTGCGATAATCCCGATTCGGTCCATACGTACGCAACGAAGGGGCGGGGGAATGCTGGAAGGCGAAATCGGCCAGATCAATCTCATCGAACGGCTCGTGGAGCTGTGGCGCGAGCAGTTCACCGGAGCGCTCCGGTTCGAGAACGATGGGATCATCAAGATCATCTATTTCAAGGGCGGGGACGTGTTGTCGGCCTCGACGAACGACCGCGCCGACTCGATCGACGAGATCCTCATGCGCGCGGGCAAGGTGTCGCGCGAGCACGTCAAGCAGGCCCTCGCGCGCCGCAAGGAATCCGAGACCCTCGGCGACGCGATGCTCAACCTCGGCTACATCACGCGGAAGGAGCTGACCTGGGCTCGCCGCGTTCAGGTGGTCGGCGTGATTCGCTCGATCGCCGCGTGGACCGCGGGCTCGTTCACGATCGTCGCGGACTACCTGCCCAAGCGTGACGAGGGGACACTGTTCCCGCTGCCGCAGATCCTGGTCGAGCTGATCGTGACGGAGCAGGACCGGCAGAAGTTCGAGCGCGAGCTCGACGGCGGCTCGGCGGTGTTCTCGAAGGCGGGGGACTTCTCCGAGGTGTTCGCGCGGCTGGGGCTGAACGAGGATGCGGATGCGATCGTCTCGCATGTGGACGGAACGCGCAGTGCGTCCGAAGTGGCGTCGTCGTCGGGCAAGGACGCGTTCAATGTGTATAAGCTGCTGCACGCGCTCGCCACGCTGGGCATCCTCATAAAACCTCAAGTAACACCTGAGTTTTCGTTCACGACGGCGGATATCGCGGCGGACGCGTCCGATGCGTGGGACGACCTGAACGCGGAGCCGGCGTTCGATCTGGATGAGACCGTCGCTGCGGCGCAGCCGACGCTCGAGGTCCCCAGCATGTCGTTCGATGCGGATGAGACCGCGGCACTGGCGTCGCCTCTGGCGACCCGCTCATGGGACGAAGACGAGGAGGAGCCCGCCATCGAGCCCGCGGTTACGTCGCGGATGCCGGCCTGGGACACGCCGCCTCCCGCGGCTGCAGCGCCGATTCCGGTGCCGGTCGAGCCACCCGCGGAGCCGGCCGAGGAGCAGTGGGGATTCGACGAGGCGCAGATCGAGACGGCGCAGCGGGCGGCGGAGCCTCCCGCACCGATCCCGGCGCCGGTGTACGGGAAGAAGACCCGCACCGCCGAACCGCGGCCGAAGGTGAAGAGCGGCGGCGGAAAGCGCACCGGTCTGCTCGTTGGATTGCTGGTGCTGGTGATTCTCGGCGCAGGGCTGTATGCGGGGTGGCGGTGGTGGCAGGGGCGGGAGAGTCAGCCTGTGGCGGCGGTGGTGCCGGCGCCTGTGCCTGTGGTGGCGGCGACCAGGACGGATGGGACCGATACGACGGATACGACCTATACGATTGTGACGACGGAGACTACAGCGACGGAGACCGCGACCGCCGCGCCGGTGGCGGCGGTGACCACCGCGACGGCGGCACCCAACACCACTACGACTACGGCCGCTCCGCCGCCGCCCACCCCGGCGGCTGCTGCGCAGCCGTTGCCGGCGGTCGTGCCGCGGGCTACGGATGGGTCGCGGCTCGAGCAGATGGCGCGGGACTTTGCCGCGAATCCGCAGGGGAACTTCACGGTGCAGATCCAGATCCTCTGCGATCCGGCGAACGTCGAGAAGGCGATGCGGCAGGGCGGGGGGCAGGTCTGGTTCGTCCCGCAGACGATCAAGGAACGCTCCTGCTATCGGGTCTTCTATGGGCGGTACGCCACGCGCGACGAGGCGGCGACGGCGCTGGGCCGCGTCCCTGCCGGTCTGCGCGATCCGAACTCCGCGGTCAAACCCGTACCGCGATAACGGCTGCGCCATGCCCTGGCTGATCGACGGCAGCAACGTTCTCGGAGCGATGCGCGTCGATCGCCACGGCGACGAGGGGAAGCGCGGGCTGGTCCGCCTGCTCGCGCAGTTCGCCCGGGCCAGGCGCACCCGCGTCACCTGCATCTTCGACGGCCCCGAGCCCTCCAGCTTTGCCCGCCACCTCGGCAGTGTCACGGTCGCGTTCAGCGGGCCGCGCAGTGCGGATGAGCTCATCGTCGAGCGGGCCGCGCACGGCCGGGGCTGGAACGTCGTCACGAGCGACCGCGGCCTTGCCGCGCGCGTGCAGCGGCGGGAGGTTCAGATCGTCGCGCCGGCCGCGTTCATCCGAGAACTGGAAGAGGCGGGGAGCGGGGAGGAAGCGGTGACCGAGGACTGGGACACGTACTTTTCCGATCCCAAAAACCGGCTGAAATTTTGATGTCGGCGTGCCGACATTCTTTCTAACTGACTTAAACAGCAACAATTAGCTGCAAGAATATTTGCCGCCGACCCTTGTTATCGTGCTTGCGTGGAGCGGACCGGAGGATCGCGGCTCGCAAGAGTCGAGGAAAGTCCGAACTCCCACGGGCAGCAGGCTGGCTAACGGCCAGGCGCGGTGACGCGACGGAAAGTGCAACAGAAAACAAACCGCCGAACCTGTGTCGCAAGGCATGGGTGGTAAGGGTGAAACGGTGCGGTAAGAGCGCACCGCGTCGCACGTGAGTGTCGACGGCACGGCAAACCCCCTGCGGAGCAAGACCAAATAGGGACGCCATGGACTCGCCCGTGTCCGTTATGAGCGTTCGGGTAGGTTGCTCGACCGCCGCAGTAATGCGAGCGGCAGACGAATGATTCTCGGCCTTCGCGAAAGCGGGGGACACAGAATTCGGCTTACAGGTCCGCTCCACGTTTTTCCCCTTTCAGTTTATGCCGAGCAAAGCGAGGCATCTCCGGATCTCGCGAGTGCTGAGATCCCTCGCTTTGCTCGGGATAAACTGCAAACGCATGCTCATCAAGCCCCGCGCGCTTCCCGAGCGCGCCCACATCGCCGTACTCGCCGCCTCCGGACCCGCGCCGCTCGACAACATCCTCCAAGGCGCGCGGGCGATCGAGTCCCGCGGTCATCGCGTCACACTGGCTGGCAACATCGCCCATCGCCACCGCCACTATCTCGCCGGCTCGGACGATGAGCGCACCGATGAAGTGAATCGCTTTCTGCGCGATGAGCAGTACGACGCGTTCTTTTTCGCGCGCGGCGGGTATGGCGCGATGCGCATCCTCGATCGCATCGACTACGCGGCCATCGCCGCCAATCCGCGTCCGGTCGTCGGCTTCAGCGACGTCACGGCATTGCATCAGGCCATGGCCACACAGGTGAATGTCGCCGGTCTGCACGGGCCGATGCTCAATCTCGATTTTCGCAATGGCCTGTCGTCGCATCACGAAGACTGGTTCTGGGCGATGCTGCGCGGCGACGCGCCGCTGCACTATGACTTCCGGCGCGAGAGTGTCCTGGTCGACGGCGAGGCCGAGGGGATTCTCTTCGGCGGTTGTCTCGCGCTGACTGCGGCGCTGATGGGCACTCCGTACGATTTCTGGATCGACGGCGGAATCTGGTTCTGGGAAGACGTCGATGAGCCGATTTATCGCATTGACCGTATGTTGACCCACTTACGGCTGTCTGGCAGAATGCCCCGCATCCGCGGTGTGATCATTGGAGCGTTGAAGGACTGTGGCGAGGAGCCGGAAATGCTGTCTCTTCTGCACGATACCTTCGGCTCCCTGAACATCCCGGTCGTTCGCAATCTCCCCTTCGGTCACCATGGAAACAATCTGCTCATGCCCATCGGGACGAAGGTTCGCCTCAGCACTACCGACATGCGCCTGACCATCAGCGAGCCCGCCGTTGTCCGATGAATCGCGTTCTCCGGTGAAGGCCGTCTTCAAGACGACGGGCGGCGGATCGGGCAAGGACCCGGTGCGCGAGGCGCAGCTCTCCTACAACGCCGGTGACACGATCTTCGCCCAGGGCGACCTGGGCACGGAGATGTACATCATCGCCGAGGGAGAGGTGGAGATCTTGAAGCACATCGGAGGGCAGGCGCACGTCCTCTCCCATCTCGAGAAGGGCGACTTCTTCGGCGAGATGGCCGTGCTGGAGGCGATGCCGCGCACCGCCGACGCGCGGGCGCTGACCGACGTGAAGCTCGTCGCCATCAACGGCTCGCGCTTCGACGAGATGCTGCGCCGCAACCCCGAGGTGGCGGTGCGGATCATCCGCAAATACTCGAAGCGCCTCCGCGAGGCGAACACTCTCCTCGAGAAGCTCGCCGGCCGCGAGGTCGACGTCGAGCATGCCGCGGCCATGGACGGCACCATCGTGGCGCCGGTGGAGAAGGCCACCCGTCACCGCCTCGTGGACATGGCCACCGGCACGGCCTTCTTCTTCAGCAACGGCGACGAAACCACCATCGGCCGCGCCGATCCCGTCACCGGAATCCTGCCGGACATCGATCTCACCCCTGTAGACACCAACCGCTCCGTCTCCCGCCGCCACGCGAAGATCATCCGCTCCGGACAGGAGTACCTCGTGCTCGAGGAAGTGGGCACCGTGAACGGCACGTACGTGAACGACCAGCGCATCCCGACGGGCGTGCCGGTCATCGTGCATAGCGGGGACTTGGTCAAGATTGGGTTGATTGCGATGAAGGCGGTGTTTGATTGATGTTGCTGTGTTGCTGGTTACTGGTTGCTGGCGGTTTCTCGATCACCCGCAAGCAACCAGCAACTAGCAACCAGCAACACCACCGGGCGTAGAACCACCCCTCCTCAGCGAAAATACCGCCGTGCCATCCATCACCCCGTCCACCGAGCTCCAGTACATCAAGGGCGTCGGGCCGGGGCGCGCGGAGTTGTTGCGCAATGCCGGGGTCGCGAACGTTCGCGATCTGCTCTACTTCTTTCCCTTCCGCTACGAGGATCGGCGGCATCCCGCGCGCATCGCCGACCTTGGGCGGTCCATCGACATGCCGGTGTTGCTGCGGGGGCGGGTGACGTCCGTTGCGTCGCGGGTGTCGCCGGTGAAGCGGATGCGGCTCTTCGAGGCCATCCTCGACGACGGCACGGGCTCCGTGAAGCTGATCTGGTTCAACCAGGCCTACCTCGGCGATCAGATTCAGCGGGGCGATCGGCTCGCCGTCTACGGGGCACCGCGCGCCGGGAGCTACCGGTCGCTGACCATCGAGAGTCCGGACTGGGAAAAGTTCGAGGGCAATGAAGAGGAGGAAGGGGCGATCGTCCCGATCTACTCGAAGGTCGGCAACATCCCGCCGAAGGCGCTGCGAAAGATCGTAACCGGCGCGATCGATGCCGCCCTGCCGCAACTCGCGGATCCGCTTCCCGATGAATTGCGCAAGAAGCTGGGCGTCATCGATCTGCAGACCGCCATTCGCGCGCTGCATCAGCCCTCCGAGCTCACGCCGGACTTTCTCAGCAGCCGCTCGCCGGCGCACGCGCGGGTGGTCATGCAGGACTTCTTCACCCTGCAGCTCGCGCTGCGCGTCCGACGCGCGAGCGAGGAGACGAATACCAAGTCGCGGCGCATCGAGATCGACGACGCGCTGCGCGAGGAGGTCAAACGCATCCTTCCGTTCCGCCTCACCACTGCACAGAAACGTGTGCTCAAGGAGATCGCCGACGACCTCCGTTCCTCCCGCCCGATGTACCGGTTACTGCAGGGCGACGTCGGCAGCGGCAAGACCATCGTTGCGCTCATCGCCGCGATCCTGATGATCCGCAACGGACATCAAGTGGCCTTGCTGGCGCCGACGGAGATCCTGGTCGAGCAGCACTACCAGAGGATTCGTCAACTACTTGACCATTCCATCGTGGTGGCCCGGGCCACCGGCTCGATGTCGGCAGGCGAGCGGCGCACGCTTACCGCCGGCCTTCGCGACGGCTACATCCAGCTCGCCGTAGGCACGCACGCCCTCCTCGAGGATCGCATCCAGTTCCAGTCCCTCGGGCTGGCCATCGTCGACGAGCAGCACCGCTTCGGCGTCGAGCAGCGCCAGAAGCTGTTCGCCAAAGGGGAGATGCCGGACATCCTGGTGATGACCGCGACGCCCATCCCGCGCTCGCTGGCCCTGGCGGTCTACGGAGACCTCGAGCTCTCCGTCATCGACGAGCTGCCTCCGGGACGCCAGCGCATCAAGACCGCAGTGCGGGAGGCGTCCGAGGTGGAGCGGGTGTACGACTTCATCGACAAGGAGATCGACGACGGGGCGCAGATCTACATCGTCTACCCGATCATCGAGGAGTCCGAGAAGTCGAACCTCAAGCCGCTCACGCACGGCTTCGAGCAGATGCAGAAGCGCTTTCCCAATCGGCGGGTGGCCATGATGCACGGCCGCATGAAGTCGGACGAGAAGGAAGAGACGATGCAGCGCTTCAAGGGCGGGGAGATCGACATCCTCGTGGCCACGACGGTGATCGAGGTCGGCATCGACGTGCCCAATGCGTCGCTGATGCTCATCGTCGACGCGGACCGCTTCGGGCTCTCCCAGCTCCACCAGTTGCGCGGACGCGTCGGCCGCGGCGAGCGCAAGTCGTATTGCGTGCTCTTGCACGAAGCGAAGATTGCGTCAGACGCAAAAGATCGCATCATGGCCTTCGAGCGCGCACGGGACGGATTCGAGGTCGCCGAGCAGGACCTGCAGGCCCGCGGCCCGGGCGAGTTCCTCGGCACGCGCCAGTCGGGCGCGATGAAGTTCCGCATGGGCCACATCCTCCGCGACTACGCCTACATGGAGAAGGCGCGCGACCTGGCCATCGAAACCGTCGACGCCGGACTCCCGCGCGCCGAAGAGATCGCCCGCGCCCTCCTCGGCGTCGAAGTGCCCGCCGCGACGGAACGCGATTAGAGACGACCGGGAGCGCCTCCGGCGGGCCGCCACGGGCGGCAGCGCTTGTTGCCTCAGGCCGTTCGCACGCCTTCGCGGGAGTCGCGCTGTCGTGAGTGCATGTGCTACGTAAGCGCTGCCGGCCGTGCCGGCCCGCCGGAGGCGCTTCCGGTCGGTCCCTGTTGCGCTACACTGCGCCGTCATTTCGGCAGGTCTTCGTGAGCTCTCAGTGAATCCACAACCTCAGTACGTTCTCAGCGGTCTCCGTCCCACCGGGCGCGTTCACCTCGGCAACTACTTCGGCGCCATCAAGAACTGGGTGGAGCTGCAGGACCGCTATCCTTCTTATTGCTTCATCGCCGACTGGCATGCGCTGACCACCGACTACGCGGATCCCTCGCGCGTGCAGCAGGCCACGTTCGACGCGACCGCGGACATGCTCGCCGCGGGGATCGATCCGAAGAGGACCGTGCTCTTTCTGCAGTCCGAGGTGAAGGAGCATGCGGAGCTGCACCTGCTGCTGTCGATGGTCGTGCCGCTGCCGTGGCTCGAGCGCGTGCCGACGTTCAAGGACCAGCAGCAGCAGCTCGAGGACAAAGAGCTGAACACCTACGGCTTCCTCGGCTACCCGCTGCTGCAGACCGCGGACATCATCGTCTACCGCGCGGCGTACGTGCCGGTGGGTGAGGACCAGGCGTCGCACCTCGAGCTGTCGCGCGAGATCGTCCGGCGCTTCAACAACTTCTACGGTCCGGTTTTCCCGGAGCCGCAGCCGCTGTTCACGCCGACGCCGAAGGTGCCGGGGCTGGACGGGCGGAAGATGTCGAAGTCGTACGGCAACACCATTCCGCTGACGGCCAGCGCGGACGAGATCCGCTCCCTGGTCTCGACGATGTTCACGGACCCGAACCGCGTGCGCCGCACCGATCCGGGCAATCCCGACATCTGCAACCTCTTCCAGTTCCACAAGCTCTTCTCGGACGACGCGACCATCGCGCGCGTCGATCACGAATGCCGCACGGCACAGATCGGGTGCGTGCAGGACAAGAGGCTGCTCGCGGACATCATGATCGAGACGCTCACGCCGGTCCGGAAGCGTCGCGAAGAAATCGACCGCGATCCGTCGATCGTGTGGGACACGCTGCGTGACGGCAGCAACCGCGCGCGCGAGCGCGCCGCCGAGACGCTGGCGATGGTGCGGCAGGCGATGAAGATCGAGTACCCCGGGTTGTTGCGATGAGCGAGGAAGAGAAGGTGGAGCAGCGTGTCACCCCGAGCGAACTCGAGGGGCCTCCTGCATCGAGCGAGGCAGGGGATGCCTCGACTGCGCTCGGCATGACACAGGGCGCACCTGACGAGGCCGAGGAGAGCTCCGCCTACAAAATCACCCTCCCGTCCTTTCACGGGCCGCTCGATCTCCTGCTGCATCTCATCCGCAAGCACGAAGTCGACGTCTACGACATCCCCATTCTGCTCATCACCGACCAGTACAACGCGTACCTCGAGGCGATGACGGAGCTCGATCTCGACATTGCGGCCGACTACATCTACATGGCCGCGCTGCTGATCAACATCAAGTCGCGCATGCTCCTCCCGCGCGACGAGTCGGCGGAAGGCGAGGGAGGCGAGGATCCGCGCAAGGAGCTCGTCGACCGTCTGCTCGACTACCAGCGCTTCAAGGCCGTGGCCGAGTCGTTCGCGGAGCTCGACGTCGTGCGCATGGGCATGTGGACGCGTCCCCGCGTACCGCCGCCCGGCTCGGAAGATCAGACCGACGTGGACATGACCGACGTCGGCTTGTTCGACCTCATCGACGCGTTCCGCACCGCGCTGGTTCGCTACCGGCAGAACCATCCCCAGGCCATCGAGCTGCACCGCATGATGCACAAGGTCTCCGACAAGATGCGCGAGATCCATGCGAAGTTGCAGGAGAAGGGTCCGATCCGGCTGCAGTGGTTCCTGGAGGGACGCGACCGCAACGAGCTGATCGCCGTCTTCCTGGGCATGCTCGAGCTGGTCCGCATGGGCGGCATCGCGTTGCAGCAAAGCCAGAACTTCGGCGAGATCCTCATGAACCGCACCGAGAAGGAGATCGACGACGCGACGTTCGCGCTCTTCGACAACAGTTAGAACGATGGAACCGAACGAATTACGAGCCGCCCTGGAGGCGATTCTGTTTCTCAGCAGCGACCCGACCCGCGTCGACGACCTGGCGGAGTCGCTCGACGAGAGCCGCGAGAGCGTCATCGCGCAACTCGAGGAGATCAAGCGCATCCTCGACGAACACGTGGGTGGCTTCATGCTCGAGCAGGCCGCCGGCGGCTGGCGTTTCACCACCCGCGCCGAGCACGACTCGGTGCTGAAGAAGTACTTCGCCAAGAAAGGTGAGAACCGGCTCTCGCTCGCGGCGCTGGAGACGCTGGCCATCGTCGCGTACCGCCAGCCGATCACCGCGCCGGAGATCGGCGAGATCCGCGGCGTGAACTCCGGCAGCGCCATTCGCACGCTGCTCGAGCGTCGCATGATCCGCGTAGCCGGACGCAAGAACGTCGTCGGCAGCCCGTTCCTCTATCGCACGACGAAAGACTTCCTGGTGCACTTCGGCTTGAACGACATTCGCGATCTGCCGAGGCTCGAGGAGTTCGGAGACCTCATCGGCGAGAACATCAACGATGATCTCGTCGCCGCGATCAACGCCGCGCCTGAACACAGCGGCGACGGCATCATCGAGATCGCCGCCGATGAAACGAGCGGCACGACTTTCGAAGCAGACGTCGAAGGAAGTGGAGAGGAACCCGCCGTTGCCTCCGAAGAAAGTCAGTTAGAATCCTCGACGGGCGGCGAAGCGAACGAAGAGTGATGCAACTCGAGCGACTGCAGAAGATCATCGCGCATGCCGGCTTTGCTTCACGCCGGGAAGCGGAGACGATGATCCGGGAGGGAAGGGTGACGGTGAACGGGCGCGTCGTGACCGAGCTCGGAACCAGAGCCGATCCCGTGCACGATCACGTCAAGGTCGACGGAAAGCTCATCACCAAGCCCGAAGATCATCGCTACATCCTTCTCTACAAGCCGCGTGAGGTGATGACCACGGTCGTGGATCCGCAGGGCCGCCGGACCGTCATCGATCTGATCAAAGGGGTGCGCGAGCGCATCTATCCGGTCGGACGTCTCGATTTCCACTCCGAGGGGTTGATCCTCCTCACCAACGACGGCGACCTCGCGTTCAAGGTCTCGCATCCGAAGCACGGCTCGGTGAAGACGTATCACATCAAAGTGCGCGGCGTGCCCGAGGAGCGCATCATCGGGAAGCTCGAGCGCGGCATCACCATCGACGGCAAGCGCACCCTCCCGTGCGAGATCGCCCGCATGAAGACCACCGGCAAGGGCGATGAGGAAGGCAACTCCTGGTACGAGGTGAAGCTGCGCGAGGGTCGCACGCAGCAGATCCGCAAGATGTTCCAGGCCGTCGGTCATCCCGTGTCGAAGCTGCGCCGCGTGGCCATCGGCCCGCTCTCCGACCCGCGCCTCACGCCCGGCGACTATCGCGAGCTGACGACCAAGGAAGTGAAGATGCTCGCCACGATGCAGGAGCCGGCCAAGCCGAAAGTGCGTCGGGCGCCGACGCGCGCCGCGAGCACCGGGGCGAAGAAGAAGCCGTCCACGGCGACGAAAAAGCCCGCGCGCAAAGCCAAGGCACCCTCGAAGCGCGGCGCTGCTCCGGCCAAGCGCGCGGCATCCCGGCGCGGGCGCGGATAGGCATGCCGCTCATCGTTGCCATCGACGGACCGTCCGGCGTCGGCAAGTCCACCGTCAGCAAGCTCGTCGCGCGTGAGCTCGACATCCCGCACATCGACACCGGCGCCATGTATCGCGCCATCGGCCTCGCCGCAGTGCGCGGCGGGGTCGACGTGCACGACCCCGACGCGCTCGAATCGCTCGCCTCACGCGCGGCGATCGAGTTCGTTCCCGGCAATCCGCCGCGGGTCCTGCTCGACGACGAGGACATCACCGGTCTGATCCGCACGCCGGACATCAGCATGGCCGCCAGTCACGTCTCCGCGATCTCCGCCGTGCGCCGCGTGCTGGTTCGGTTGCAGCAGGAGCTCGGCCGCCGCAACGGCGGAGTGCTGGAAGGGCGCGACATCGGGACGAAGGTCTTTCCGGAAACGCCTTACAAGTTTTTTCTGACGGCGCGTCCCGAGGTTCGCGCGCGACGGCGGTACGAGGAGCTGGTGACGAGGGGACAGGTCGCGCAGTTCGACGAGGTCCTGGCCGACTCAGTGCTGCGGGACGAGCAGGATTCGACCCGCGCCGACTCGCCGCTCTCGTACGATGAGTCCTATACGGTCATCGATACTTCCGACCTCACAATCGATCAGGTCGTCGATTCGATCGTGCGCTCGGTACGCTCGCGTACCAACCTTTCTTGACCTAATCACAGGCGGCCGTTACACTCCCGATTTCGACGTGTATCAACAACTTAGCAACAATCGAGGCGTCGGCGTCGGCGTGTGTCCGATGAAGATTTACACAGGGGGTTTCCCGGTACATGTCGTCCAATGACGAGTCGAAGAAGCAAGACCAGCCGCGGCAGGCGGACTCCAACGGCCTGGAGAACCTCGGCATGGACGAGCTTCTCGACCTCTACAGCAAGCCGACGCTGACCGAGGGCGAGATCATCAAGGGCCGCGTCATCAAGGTGACGCCTTCCGATGTCGTCGTCGACATCGGCTACAAGTCCGAAGGCCTTCTGCCCGTCGACGAAGTCACCGGCTACGACGGCATCGTGAAGGTGAAGCGCGGCGACGAGATCGAAGTCTTCATCGAGCGTCTCGAAGACTCCTCCGGCTACGTCGCCCTGTCCCGCGAGAAGGCCGCGCGCATGCGCGTCTGGGACGACATCGAAGCCGCGTACAAGGCCGATCAGTCCATCTCCGGCCGCGTTGTCGATCGGGTCAAGGGCGGCCTGGCCGTCGACGTCGGCGGCGTCAAGGCGTTCCTGCCCGGATCGCTCATCGACACCAAGCCCGTCAAGAACCTCGACGCGCTGCGCGGTCACGAGATGAAGTTCAAGATCGTCTCGTTCGACAAGAAGCGCAGCAACATCGTCCTCTCCCGTAAGGCGATCGTCGAAGTCGAGCAGGTTGCCGCGAAGGCGGCCACGTTCGGCCGCCTCAAAGAAGGCGAGATGACCCACGGCATCGTCAAGAACATCACCGATTACGGTGTGTTCGTCGATCTCGGCGGCGTCGACGGTCTGCTGCACATCACCGACATCTCCTGGGGCCGGGTCACCCATCCGTCCGAGTACTTCAACGTCGCCGACGAGATCGAGGTGATGGTCCTCAAGTTCGATCCCTCCGCCGAGCGTGTCTCCCTCGGCTACAAACAGAAGTCGCCCGATCCGTGGTCGGACGTGCAGGTCCGCTATCCGCTCGGCACGAAGGTGAAGGGCAAAGTCGTGTCGCTGACCGACTACGGCGCGTTCCTCGAGCTCGAGGAAGGCGTCGAGGGTCTGATCCACGTCAGCGAGATGTCGTGGACGAAGAAGATCCGCCATCCGGCCAAGCTGATGAACCTCGGCGATGAGGTCGAAGCCGTCGTCGCCGACGTGAACGTGCCGAATCGTCGCATCTCGCTGTCGCTGAAGGCGCTCGAGCAGAATCCGTGGGACACCATCGCCGAGCGTTATCCGGTCGGCACCGTCATCGAAGGGCGCGTGCGCAACCTCACCGACTTCGGCGCGTTCGTCGAAGTGGAGGAAGGCATCGACGGCCTCATTCACATCTCCGACATGTCGTGGCATCGCCGCCTCAAGCATCCGTCGGAAGTGCTGAAGAAGGGCGACACGGTGAAGGCGCGGGTCATCAACGTGGACGGCGACAACCAGCGCCTCTCGCTCTCCATCCGCGAGTTTCTGCCCAATGAGTGGGACACGTTCGCCAAGGCCCACAACCTCGGCGACGAGCTCTCGGGCACGATCTCGAAGATCACGGACTTCGGGCTGTTCATCCGGCTGGCCGACGGGGTGGAAGGTCTGGCGCACATCTCCGAGGTCCAGCGCGACCAGCGGCAGAAGCTGGACAAGGTCTTCAACATCGGCGAGCCGCTGCGTGCCCGCATCATCAAGATCGATACGAACGAGCGGAAGATCGGCCTGACCACGCGCGACGTCGAGCCTCTGTCCGAGGAAGAGCGCGGCCAGCTCGCGGCGCACCCGGCCGAGGCCTCCCAGCCCGATCCGCAGCCGGACCCGCAGCCCGATCCGCAGCAGAGCTGACGACCATGGCCGAGCTCGAGCATCCGACTGCTGAGCCGTCATCCAATGGAGCGGCGGCCGCTCCACCGGTCTACACTCCGCCCCCACCACCACCGCGCGCGAAATCCCGCGCGGGCATGTTCTTCTTCGGCGCGTTCAGCGGCTGCGCGCTGGTCATGATCGGATTCTTCTTCCTCGTCGCGCTGGCCTTCGCCGGCGACGACGATCCCGAGTTCACCTTCGCCTCGGAGAAAGTCGCCATCGTGCCGATCGAGGGCGAGATCCTCGACGCACGCGAGACGCTCGACCTGCTGCACAAATACGCGCGCAACAAGACGGTCAAAGCGGTCGTCGTGCGCATCAACAGCCCGGGCGGTGCGATCGCGCCGTCGCAGGAAATCTACTCCGCGATCCGCAAGATCCGCGCGGACGGCAAGCCGGTCATCGCCTCGCTCGACAGCGTGGCCGCATCCGGCGGCTACTACATCGCCTCGGCCTGCGATCCGATCATCGCCAACTCCGGCACCATCACCGGATCGATCGGCGTGATCCTGCAGTGGTTCGACATGAAGGAGCTGGTGTCGTGGGCGAAGCTCAAGCCGAACACGATCACCAGCGGCGCGCTCAAGGACGCGGGCTCGCCGTTTCGCGAGCTTTCCGAGGGCGAGCGGCAGTACTTTCAGAACATCGTCACGCAACTGCATACGCAGTTCGTGCGCGACGTCGCCGAAGGGCGCAAGAACAAGATGAAGGCGGAGGATGTGTCGCGAGTCGCGGACGGCCGCATCTTCACCGGCGAGCAGGCCCTCGGCCTCAAGCTCGTCGACCGCATCGGCACGATCGATGACGCGGTCCGCGCGGCAGGCGAGGCCGGAGGCATCAAAGGCGAGCCGGCCCGGGTGTGGCCGCGGCGCCGCGAAGGCTCGCTGCTCGATCTCCTGACCGCGGAAGAGAGCGCGTCGACGGTGCTCGAGCGCATCGTCAGCCGGCGCGTGCCCCAGTTTCAATATCGGTGGTGAACGGAGGGGAACCTTGGACGAACACGATCACGATGACCTCGAGCTCGATCACGAAGATCACGAAGAGGACGGCCACGAAGAAACCGCCGTCGGCGTGATGACCAAGGCCGAGCTGGTGGACGAAGTCGCGCGCGTCGTCCAGCTCACCAAGAAGCAGGCCGAGACGATCGTCAACATCGTCTTCGACTCCATCGTCGACTCGCTCCGCGCGGGACAGAAGATCGAGCTGCGCGGCTTCGGCAGCTTCCGCCTGCGCAGCCGCAAGTCCCGCACCGGCCGCAATCCCAAGACCGGCGAGAAGGTCGAAGTGCCGTCGAAGAAGATCCCGTACTTCAAGCCCGGCAAGGAACTGAAGGAGCTGATCAACAAAGCATTGGCCGAGGCGGACGCCGCGGAGACCGCGGGGGCTGCACGCGCGGGTGAATGAGGTCCTCTTCACGCCCTGGAGATTCTCGTACTTGACGTCCCCCAAAGGCGATCAGCCACCCGGTTGCATCTTCTGCATCGCTGCCGACTCCGACGACGTCCGCGGGACGCTCACCGTGTTCCGTTCCTCCGACGCGCTGGTGATGCTGAACCGCTATCCCTACACGAACGGCCACCTCATGATCGCGCCCGTCGCCCATGAGGCGCGCCTCTTCGATTCCGCCGATCAGTCGCTCAAAGCGCTGATCCGTCTGGCCGCCGAGGCGCAGCGCATCCTGTCCGACGTCTATCGTCCGGACGGGTTCAACGTCGGCATGAACTTCGGCCAGGTCGCCGGCGCGGGCGTGGCCGACCACTATCACCTGCACGTCGTTCCGCGCTGGAGCGGCGACGTGAACTTCATGACCGTGACCGCTCAGACGCGGCTGGTGCCGGAGGATCTCGAGGCCACGTTCGACAAGCTCGTCCCGCACTTTCGCGAGATCCGCGCCGAGTCGTTGGGCGCATGAACACCCGGGCGCTCGTCTCGATGGCGCTCGCGCTCGTCTTCCCCGGCGCCGGCCATTTCTACCTCGGGCGCCGCGCGCGTGCGATCGCGTTCTGCGCGATCGTGGTGCTCCTCTTCGTGGTCGGGCTGGCCATCGACGGGCGGCTCTACGTGTACGGCGAGTCGCGCGGCCAGGTCATCACCAGGATCGCCAGCCTCGCCTCGATGGGCTCGGGCGCGCTGTACTTCGCCGGCCTCGCGTTCGGCCCGGCGGGAGACATCCGCTCGATGACGTTCGAGTACGGGCGCACGTTCACGCTCACGGCGGGACTGATGAATCTCCTGCTCGTCCTGGACTGCTGGGACATCGCGACGGGGAGGAAGCCGTGAGCAGTTCCCACTCCGTGAGGGGTCATTCCTGGCTCCGTGCACTGCCCCTCACCCTAACCCTCACCGACGTGGGGAGAGGGGACTCGGGGGTGGCTCAGCAACCTCCTGCTCGTCGCGACCGGGTGGAAGTCGTGAGCAGCTCCCAGTCCCAGTCCCCTCTCCCCGCACGCGGGGAGAGGGCCAGGGTGAGGGGTCATTCGTGGCTCCGTGCACTGCCCCTCACCCTAACCCTCTCCCCACTGGCGTGGGGAGAGGGGACTGGGTGGGCGCTCCTCCGCACCCACATCGCGCTGATGCTCTTCTACGCGCTCGCCACCGCGATATTCTTCGCCCTGCTTTGGAAGGAGCAGCGGCGCGACCGCATCCGCTACTTCCTCGTGATCTTCTTCTCCATGTTTCTCGGGGCCATCGCCCTCGGATGGGTGATGTACCCGCTGCCTCGATAATGAAAATCGCCATCGTTGCCGGAGAAGCCTCCGGCGATCTGCACGCGTCGGAAGTCGTGCACGAGCTGAAGAAGCTCGATCCTTCCCTGGAGACATTCGGCCTCGGGGGAGACCTGCTCGCGCGGCAGGGCACGGTGCTCCTGCATCACGTGCGCGAGCTGGGCATCGTGGGGTTGTTCAACGTGCTGCGTCATCTGCCGATGTTCCGCCGCATCTTCCGCGAGCTCGTCGACCGCATCGTCGCCGAGAAGCCGGACGCGGTGGTGCTCGTCGACTACCCCGGCTTCAATCTGCGGCTGGCGAAGCGCTGCAAAGAGCTCGGCCTGAAAGTCATCTACTTCATCTCCCCGCAGGTGTGGGCGTGGCACACGAGCCGCGTCCGGCACATCCGCAAGTACGTCGATCGGATGATCGTCATCTTCCCGTTCGAGGAAGAGTTCTATCGCGGGCACGGCGTGCCGGTGACCTACGCCGGCAATCCGCTCATCGAACAGCTCTCCGGCGTGCGCAAGCCCGCGCGGACTCCCGATCGGCTGCGTCTGGCGTTGCTGCCGGGGTCGCGCAAGCACGAAGTGCGCTCACTGATGCCGGCGATGCTCGACGCGGTGCGCATCCTTCGGCAGAAGGGCGCCGTCGACGCGTACGTCATTCAGGCACCGACCATCGCTCAGGAGAAGCTCGAAAAAATCATGCGCCAGCACGGCGTGGAAGTGCCGATCGTGCCCCACGATCGCGGCGAAGGTCTGGCTGCAGCGGACATTGCACTCGCGTCGTCGGGCACGGCCACGCTCGAAGCCGCGGTCATCGGGACACCGTGCGTGGTGATGTATCGCCTCAGCCGGGCCACGCATTTTCTCGGACGCCGGCTGGTGAAGCTGCCGCACTGGAGTCTCGTCAACATCATCGCCGGCAAGGAAGTCGTGCCCGAGTTGATCCAGGACGACGTGAACGGCGCGCGCATCGCGGACGAGGTCCGGCGCATGACCGAGCCGGCGACCTACGCGCGGCTGACCGAGGAGCTGGCGCAGGTGCGGGCGAAGCTGGGGGAGCCGGGTGCCGCGCGGCGCGTGGCCGAGGAAATCCATAAGATGGTGGCGGGATGAAGGCGCTCCGCCGTCTGTACGGCTACCTGCGCGCGTACAAGGCTTGGGCGCTGGTCGCGTTCGGCTCGATGATCATCTTCGCGCTGACGCAGACCGTCCTGGTGGCGCTGGTGCAGCCGCTCATCGACGACGTGCTCACGCCGCCGTCCGCGGTCACGCAGAAAGAGTCGCGCGCGGAGGAGCGGCTCGCGGACATGCCGGTGATCGGCCCCGCGAAGGCGCGTTTCGACCAGTGGTGGGACGTTGACGCGGAGACGAAGCCGGGACGCGTCCTGACCGTCATCCTGATCGTCTTCATCGTCCGCGCGTTCACGTCGTTCTTCTCCGAGTACTCGTTCCAGAAGGTCGGACTCTCGACCGTGCGCGATCTGCGCAACCAGCTCTACGAGCGGATGATCGGGCAGAGCCACCGCTTCTTCACGGAGCGGCCGACGGGGGAGATGGTGAGCCGGGTCGTCTCGGACGCGGACGCGATCCAGGCCGCGGTCTCGACGCGCATGGGCGACCTGCTCCAGGAGTCGGTCACGCTCGCCGGCCTGATCGGATATCTCTTCTACATCAATCCGTTTCTCGCGGTGGTCAGCCTGTTCGGCGCGCCGCTGATCGTCGTGCCGGTCGTGCAGTTCGGCAAACGCCTGCGCCGCACGACCCACCGCTCGCAGGAGCGCATGGCCGAGATCGCGACGTTGCTGGAGGAAACGATCCGCGGCGTGCGCATCGTGAAGGCGTTCACGATGGAGCCGTTCGAGATCGGCCGCTTCCGCGAGGCCACGCGCAAGCACCTCCGCTGGACGCTGAGCGCCTCGCGCGTGCAGGCCATGACCTCGCCGGTGATGGAGCTGCTGGCCGGCGTCTGCATGGTGTTGCTGTTCAGCTACGCGCAGAGCCGCATCGCGGCGGGACAGCTCACCACCGGTGAGTTCATCAGCTTCCTGACCGCGCTGGCGATGATGTACGCGCCGATCAAGAAGCTGAACAAGGTGAACCTCTCGCTGAACACGGCCCTGTCGGCGGCGGAGCGCGTCTTCCGCATGATCGACGTGCCGAACGAGGTCACCGAGAAGCCGAACGCGATCGAGCTGAAGGACGTCGGCAGCGGCCTGCACTACGACGACGTCACGTTCACCTACGGACACGATCCGGTCCTGCGCGACGTGAATCTGCGCGTCGCACCGGGCGAGATCGTGGCGCTCGTCGGCGGCAGCGGGGCAGGGAAGTCGACCTTGGTCAATCTCCTGCCGCGCTTCTACGACGTCACCGCCGGACGCATCACCGTCGACGGCGTGGACATCCGCGACGTGACCCTGAAGTCGCTGCGCGGCCTGATGGGGTTCGTCACGCAGGAAGTCGTCCTCTTCAACGACACCGTCCGCAACAACATCGCCTACGGCCGCACCGACGCCGACGACGCGCGGGTCATCGCTGCCGCGCAGGCCGCGAACGCGCACGACTTCATCTCTCAGCTTCCGCAGGGCTACGACACGCTGATCGGCGAGAGTGGCGTGCTGCTGTCCGGCGGGCAGCGCCAGCGGCTGGCCATCGCCCGCGCGCTGTTCAAGGATCCGCCCATCCTCATCCTCGATGAGGCAACGTCCGCTCTCGATACCGAGTCCGAGCGCCTCGTGCAGCAGGCCCTCAACAATCTGATGCGCGGCCGCACCACGCTCGTGATCGCGCACAGGCTCTCCACGATCCGCAGCGCGCACAAGATCGTCGTGCTCGACAAAGGTCGCATCGTGGAGACCGGAACTCACGACGAACTGCTCATTCATCGCGGCGTGTACCGCAAGCTGTATGACCTGCAGTTCGTCGATGACGAAGTCGCGGTGCCTTGAGGCGAAAAAGTCGAGACTCATGGCCTTCCGGAGGTCACTCACTACCTCCGAAGTCACCACTCACGTGCCCAAAATTGCCACTAAGCATGTCCAGGAGTCCACTCACTGTCCTCCAGGCGAGACTCGGCACCCAGATCAGCAGACTCAAAGCAGTCCCTCTGAGCCTCGAAGCCTTGAAGACTCTGAGCCTTACAACGCGATACACTCCGCGGCCATGAAGAAGCTGCTCATCCTTTCGCTCCTGTGCATCGCGTGCGGGAACCCCGGCACCGAAGCCACCGACACCGCTTCGACCACCACGTCCGGCGATACCGCCGCCATCGCCGCCAACGACACCACCCCGGCCGAGGCCCTCGTGCCGACGGAACCGCCAGGAGGAACCGTGGACACGTTCTCGATGCCCACCAACACCCAGTCCACCCCCTCGGGGCTGAAGTACACGATCGACCTTCCGGGCACCGGCCCGCAGCCGAAGCCGGGACAGATCGTCGCCGTGCACTACACGGGCTGGCTTCCCGACGGCACGAAGTTCGACAGCTCCCGCGACGGCGGCGCGCCGATCGAGTTCCCCCTCGGGCAGGGCCGCGTGATCGATGGCTGGGACGAGGGAATCGGCCTGATGAAGGTCGGGGAGAAGCGGACCCTGGTCATTCCCCCCGACCTCGCGTACGGATCGCGTGGGTCCAGCGGGGTGATCCCGCCGAACGCCACGCTGGTCTTCAAAGTGGAACTGGTCAGCGCGCGCTAGCGCAACGCGCACAAGCCATCGCCTCCCGGACGATCTCGCGGCCTTTGCCGCCGGGATCGTCCGGTTTTTCCCGCGCACCAGGCGATTCGCCGCCGGGCGTCGCGGATAGGTCACCTCCCGCGTTTCAACCACCACTCTCTTCGCCGGGATCCCCGGCGCAACCAGTTCTCCACACACTTCGCATCGAAACACTCTGGTCAGCAATCGATCAGCATCGCGCGCTTGCTGAAGGCGCACGTGTCCCATGTTCGTTTTCGGATGAAGACTCGAAACGCTGCGGCGGTCTTGTGGAGCGGCGCCCGCTTCGGGCGCCGACGATCCGGCGGCCGAAGCGGCCGAAGCCGCCGTCGCTCCACAGTCACGAGTTGGGGAGGTGCGCGGGAAGAAGCGTGCAATCGCGCCGGCCAAACATCTCGGAGGAGGCCGGACCCTCGAGTGAGATGTCGATGAAGGTACGCGCGCCAACGCGCGCCGTCAACTCACGCGTCCCGCTCGACGCGCGCGGGTAGGCCGTATTTGGCCAGCATCGACACGAAACGCGGATCGTCGCGGAGCGGGTCGAAGCGCGCGTCGACGGGGACGAAGATGATCCAGGCGTTGCGCTCGTCGAGACTCGCCTGCAGCGCCTCCAAAGCGGCATCGGTGTCGCCCAGCCCCGCGTGCGCGAGCAAGAAGCTGTACGGGGAAACGTAGCGCTGCTTCGACATCGTCCGTAGTTGCTCGACTACGTTGCGCGCTTCGTCGACGCGCTCGGATCGCGCCAGCACGTGCGCCAGCCCACCGAGGAAGATCGGCGCGGGGCCGGCGATCTCGATCGCACGGCGCATCCGGGCGATGGCTTCGTCGTGATCGCCGCGCATCTCCAGGGTCATGCCCAGGTAGTAGTGGCCGGGTGCGAGATTGGGATCGGTCTCGAGGACGTCGCGATAGCAGCTCACCGCCGCGTCGTAGCGTCCGGCCACGTGCAGCGGGATCCCCGCGCCGACGCCGATGATCGGCGACAGCGGATCGAGGTCTTTGGACATGTCGATCAGCTCGAGGGAGCGGCGCAGGTGTCCGCGGCTGCACATCAGGATGCCGAGCCAGTGCGGCGCCCACGGGTAGTTCGGGTTGAGGCGCATGGCCTCCTCGAGCTCGGTCTGCGCGGTCTCGAAGTCCCACTCGAACAGGCCTGACGCGTATCCGAGCGTCGCGTGCGGGTCGGCGAGCAGAGGATCGAGCTCGATGGCGCGCTTCGCCGCGGCCTTCACCTTCGGCAGGATCTCGCGCGGCGGGAGGGCCTGCATGAACCCCAGCATGACGAAGCAGTCGGCCAGTCCCGCATACGGCAGCGCGAACGACGGATCGCGCTCCACGGCCTGCTGGAACAGGGTCATGGCCTGCTTCACGGCCTCGGGGTGCCGCTTGATCCACTGAAAGCGCCCTTTGAGATAGAGCTGCTCCGCCTCGGCGTCGACGGGACGCTTCTTCTTCACCACCCGTCGCGGCGCGGAAGCCGTCCCGCGCACGCGCTCGGCGATCTCGTCGGCGATCGCTTCCGCCAGCGACGCGATCTCGCGCACCGGCCGCGCGTACTGCGACGACCAGACCAGCGAGCCGTCATTCGTGTTCACGAGATCGACGTCGGCGTGAAGCACTTCGCCTTCGACGCGGGCCCGGACGACGACGATGCCGGCGACGTTCAGCTCGCGTCCGGCCTCGCGCGGATCGGGATCGGCGCCCGCGTACAGCGCGGTGGTTCCGGGCGCGATGACGCGCAGCTTCTTCACGTGCGCGAGTGCGTTCACGATCCCTTCGCTGAGACCGTAGACGAGGTACTCGAGCGAGGCCTCGATGTGCCCGTGCACCGAGGGAAGCACGGCGATGGAGTCGATGCGGCCGGAGCGCGTCACGCGCGGCAGCTCGCGTCGCGTGACCTCGTCTTTCGTCACGCGCGGCCGGGACGGCGACGACCGCGGTCGCGACTTGATGTCGTTGAGCGCGTCGAGCATCTGCCCGACGGTCGAGTAGCGCTTGGACGGCTCCTTGGCCAGCGCGCGGCGGACGATCGGCACGAACGCGTTGAAGCCCTCCTCGTCGATCGGATCGGGATCCTCGAACAGGATCGCGGTGATGGTGGCGACGGTGTTCGGGCGCTCGAACGGACGCCGTCCCGTGACCATCTCGTAGAGCACGACGCCGAGGGAGAAGATGTCGCTGCGCGCGTCGATGGGGGAGCCGCGCAACTGCTCGGGAGACATGTATGGCGCGGTCCCGGTGATGATCCCCGCGCGCGACTCGAGATGATCCGTCTTGGAGTGCTCGCGCCCGGCGGTGAACTTGGCCAGACCGAAGTCGAGCACCTTCACCTGGCCCCGCGGCGTGAGCATGATGTTCATCGGCTTGACGTCGCGGTGGATGATGCCGTGGCTGTGGGCCTCGTCCAGCGCGGCCGCGACGTGCGTGGCCACGTCGAGCACTTCCGACGGGGACATCCGGGCCTGCTTCATCCGGTCGAAGAGCGTCTCGCCTTCGACGAACTGCATGACGATGTAGGGACGGCCGTCGTCGTGCTCGCCGACCTCGTAGATCGTGCAGACGTTGGGGTGATCGAGCGCGGCCACGGCGCGGGCCTCTCGCAGCATCCGCAGCTTCGCTTCCTCGTCCCGGCTCACGGCGTCGGGGAGGATCTTGATGGCCACGCGGCGCCCGAGTTTGTCGTCGGCGGCGAGGTAGACCTCGCCCATCCCGCCCGCGCCGAGAAGCGAGAGCACGCGATAGCGGCTCAAGGCGGTCGGGATCGCATCACCCACGCGTGTATTCTCACATGGCCGCGATACACTGCGCGCCGCAACGTGAAGCTCGTTTCCCTCATCGCCTCGCTCTTCATCCGTGCCCTCCATGCGACCCTCCGCGTGCGGCACGTGAACCTCGCGAACATCGCCGGGACGCCCCAGTACATCCTGACGTTCTGGCATGCCCATCTGCTGCTGATGCTGCACTCGAAATACCGGCGGCCGATCACCGTGATGATCTCGAAGTCGAAGGACGGGGAGTACATCGCGCGTGTGTTCGACTGGTACGGAGTCGATGCGGCACGCGGCTCTTCGACACGTGGCGGCGGCGGCGCCCTGCGCGAGCTGCTTCGGGAAGCGAAGGCAGGGAAGAACCTCGTCTTTACCCCGGACGGACCGAAGGGTCCGGCGCGAATCGCGAAGGACGGCGTGGTTTACGCGGCCCAGATTACCGGACTGCCGATCGTGCCCATCGCCTTCGCCGCGAAAAAAAAAAGCTCCTGCGCTCCTGGGACCGGATGGTGGTGCCGTATCCGTTCTCGAAGGCGCTGTTCCTCTACGGCGAGCCGCTGCACGTGCCGCGTGACGCGGACGTCGAGGAGTGGCGCAGTCGCGTGGAACAGGTGATGAACGACCTCGCTGACGAGGCAGAAAGACGCATGGAGGAATGAAGTGCTGAGTGCTGGGTGCTGCGTGCTGAGCAGGGCGGTGGGACTCAGCACGCAGCACTCAGCACTCAGGACTGACGACCAATGATCCACAGCATGACCGGCTTCGGCCGCGCATCCGGCGCGCTGTCCGCGCGCTACTTCGCAACCGTCACGTGCAAGAGCGTGAACCATCGCTTTCTCGAGGCCTCGGTCCGGCTGCCTGAGTACATGTGGGACATGGAGGCGCCGCTGCGCGCGCTCGCGTCGGAGACGTTCTCTCGCGGCAAGCTCGACGTCTCGATCCGCATCCAGCGCACACAGCAGCCCGACTACAACGTGCGCATCAACGCGCAGATCGCGAACACGGTCATCCCCCAGCTTCGCTCCATCGCCGAGGAGCTCGGCCTCGGCGCGACGCTCACGGGGAGCGATCTGATGCGCGTCCCGGACTTTCTCCAGGTCGAGGCGCTCGACTCGGAGATCACCGAGGACGAGCGCGAGTCGCTGATCGCGATCGTGCGCGAGGCGTTCGGGCAGCTCAGCGCTATGCGCGAGCGCGAAGGGGAGTCGCTGCGAGTTGACATCACCGCGCGCATCGCCGCCATCCGCGATCTTCGCGACCAGCTTGCAAAGCACCGCGACGAAGTGCGCGGCGAGCTGCTGGCCAGCTACCAGCAGCGCGTGCAGGAGATTGCCTCGATGGCCGGCACGGACGTGTCCCAGGACCGGATCGCCCAGGAAGTGGTGATCATGGTCGAGAAAGGCGACATCGCCGAGGAACTGACCCGGCTCGAGCATCACCTCGATCAGACCGAGAAAGCCGTGCGCGGAAAAGAAGCGGCCGGCAAGAAGCTCGACTTTCTCTCCCAGGAGATGCTGCGCGAGATCAACACGATGGGCTCGAAGTCGCGCTCGGCGGCCATCCGGACCCTTGTCGTAGAATTGAAAACGGAGCTCGAGCGCATCCGCGAACAGGTACAGAATGTCGAGTAACTTCCATCCGGACGGGACGTTGTTCATCGTCTCGGGCCCGTCCGGCGCCGGGAAGACGACCCTCATCCGCGGCGTCCGCGATCAGCTCCAGCCCCTGGGCATCGAGCTGTACTTCTCGGTCTCCCACACCACCCGCAGGCCAAGGGCCGGCGAAGAGGAAGGCATCAGCTACTACTTCGTTGAGCCACAAGAGTTTGAGCGGATGGAAGGGGCCGGGGAATTTCTCGAATGTGCCCACGTTCACGCCCATCGGTACGGCACCTCCCGCGCCGAGGTCGTAGAGCGGTTGCGGAAGGGGCAGGACGTGATCCTTGACATCGATTATCAGGGCGCGAAACAGATCGCGAGCGACCCGGAGCTGGAGCCGCGCTCGATGAGCGTGTTCATCTTCCCGCCGTCGCTCGACACGTTGCGCGTGCGACTGCGCGAGCGCGGCCTGAACACTGACGACGAGATCGATCTGCGCCTGCGCAAGGCCATCGACGAGATCGACGAAGGCAAGGATTTCTACGACTACATCATCATCAACGACAACCTCGATGCCGCGACCGAGTGTCTGAAGGCCGCGATCATCGCCAAGAAACTACAGACCAAGACTGCGCTCGACGCCATCGCCAAGATGGCCGAGCGACTCAAAGAGGAGGATCGCAATGGAAGGACTGCCGGAAGGAGTTGACAGCAAGTTCCGCTACGTGCTGCTCGTCTCCAAGCGCGCGGAGCAGCTCATCCAGGGGGCGCAGCCGAAGACCAAGCCGCGCCACGCCAAGCCCACCCGCATCGCCATGGAAGAAGTGGCCCAGAACGTAGTGAAGTGGCAGCTCACGGCGCCGACCGAAGAGACGACGTCGCTGGAGAACGAAGAGTAGGTTTCTCACTCTCCCAGTTTATCCCGAGCAAAACGAGGGATCTCCGGCGGCGAATCCGGCGTAAGTGCACCCGAGATCCCGCGCTTCGCTCGGGATAAACTGAAGAGCGGAATGAACATCGTTCTTGGAGTCTCCGGCGGCATCGCCGCCTACAAAGCGCCCGAGCTGGTGCGCCGGCTCCAGGACGCCGGCGCCGTCGTTCGGGTGATCCTCACGCCGAACGCGGCGCGTTTCGTTTCCCCGCTGTCCCTCGCCGCCGTGTCCAATCACGGCGTGATCGCCGATCAATGGGGTGACTCCGGGCACGGCGGCGTCGATCACATCGAGCTGGCCCGCTGGGCCGAGCTGCTGCTGATCGCGCCGGCCACCGCGAACGTGCTGGCCAAGCTCGCCGCGGGTATCGCCGACGACGCCCTCACGACGTATGCGCTCGCGCATCGCGCCGAGGTGCTGGTCGCGGCGGCGATGAACACGTTCATGCTCGCGCACCCGACCGTGCAGCAGAACATCGCCACGCTGCGCAATCGCGGCGTGGGCATCATCGAGCCGGTGAACGGTCTCCTGGCGTGCGGAGAAGAAGGCGCCGGCAAGATGCCCGACGTGCCCGAGCTCGTGTCGATCGTGAAGGAGCGCTTCGCCGCCCGCGATCTCGAAGGCAAGCGCGTGCTGGTCACGGCCGGCCCGACCCGCGAGCCACTCGATCCCGTCCGCTACATCACCAATCGCTCGTCCGGAAAGATGGGCTACGCGATCGCCGAGGCCGCGCAGCGGCGCGGGGCGCAGGTGACGCTGGTGTCGGGACCGACGTCGGTGATTGCACCAGCCGGCGTCGAGATGGTGCGCGTCACGACCGCGCAGGAGATGCACGACGTCGTCCTCCGCGCCGCCGGCGAGCATCAGATCCTGATCAAAGCCGCCGCGGTCGCAGACTTTGCGCCCGTGGAAGTGGCCGACCGCAAGATCAAAAAGCGCGAGGACAGCGACACGCTGACCATCACCCTGCGCAAGAACCCGGACATCCTCGCCGGCGTGGCCGCGCTGTCGCCGCGCCCGTTCGTCGTCGCTTTCGCGGCTGAGACGGACATGGTCGAGCAGAACGCACGCATCAAGCTGCAGAAGAAGGGCGCAGACCTGATCGTGGCGAACGACGTCGCCGACGCGGCCATCGGCTTCGACTCGAACGAGAACGAGGTCCTCATCATCGGCCGCGACGGCGAGACGACCCGCTTCGCGAAGGCGTCCAAGAGCATCATCGCGAACCGGATCCTGGACGCGGTCGTGGCGCGTCTTCGCTGACGCGCGGGGGACGACCAGAGCGCCTCCGGCGGGCCGCCACGGGCGGCAGCGCTTGTTGCCTCAGGCCATCCGCACGCCTTCGCGGGAATCGCGCCTGTCGTGAGTGCATGTGCAACTTAAGCGCTGCCGGCCGGGCCGGCCCGCCGGAGGCGCTCCCGTCGTATCCCTGAGCGCTATTGATACCCCTCGCACTCGAGCAGATCCTTGTCCGTGATTTTCCAGTACGAGTTGTCGCGGCAGAGGTCGGCCGCCTCGATG
>DATLOL010000154.1:0-25157 GCA_035536275.1 Thermoanaerobaculia bacterium | reverse complement strand
CCCCCCCCGCCGCTCCACTGAACGACGTGATCGCGGCCGCGCTCGAAGGCGAGTCGTTCGTGGCCGGACGCCACCTCGACAACATCGCGCCCAGCACCGTCGGCGGACTGGCGCTTTCGCGGTGCACCGATCCGATCGACGTGGTGAAGCTGCCCGTCGGCGCGGAATGGTGGATCGCGCTGGTCACACCGCGCGTGCGCATCCAGACGAAGGAGGCCCGCGCGCTGCTGCCCGATCGCAGCGAGCGGGCGGAGTGGATCCAGCAGATGGCCAACACGACCGCGCTCGCCCACGCGTTCGCGGTCGCCGACGGTGCGTTGCTCCGGCGCGCTCTCGAGGATCGCTACGCAGAGCCCCGCCGCGCGCCGCTCATCCCCCGCTTCTACGAGGTGAAACGCGCCGCGCTCGAGGCGGGGGCATTCGGCTGTTCGATCAGCGGGTCGGGTCCGACTCTGTTCGCGATCGCGGCGGACGAGAGCACCGCGAGACAGTGCGCCGCCGCGATGGAAAGCGCATTCGGCGAAGTGGCGGGCACGCACGTGGGTGCGATTGCAAAAGAAGGAGTGAGACGGGCGTGAGTGAATGGCTGCAGTGCATCGCCTGTGCGTCGAAGTACGACCAGATGGAGGTGCGCTACACGTGCGACGCGTGCAGCGGCCTGCTGTCGATCGAACGCGACACGATTGTCGATCGCAACGCTTTCGATGACCGGCTCACGTCGTGGGCGGCCATCGATCAGAGCGGCGTCTGGCGCTTCCGCGAGGGCGTGGTCAACCTCGATCGCGTGATCACGCATCCCGAGGGAGGGACGCGGCTGTACGAGCGCGAGGGGATCTTCTACAAGCACGAGGGCGAGAATCCCACCGGCTCGTTCAAGGACCGCGGCATGACCGTCGCCGTGACCCAGGCCGTGCGCGTCAACGCCACCGCCGTCGCTTGCGCATCGACCGGCAACACCAGCGCCTCGCTCGCCGCGTACGCAGCGCAGGCCGGATTGCGCGCGATCGTGTTCGTGCCCGCGGGAAAAGTCGCCAGCGGCAAGCTCGCCCAGACCCTCGCCTACGGCGCGACCTGCCTGCAGATCCGCGGCGACTTCGACGCCGCCATGCGTCTCGTACGCGAGGCCTGCGACAAGCTCGGGATCTACCTCGTCAACTCGATCAATCCGTTCCGCATCGAGGGACAGAAGACCATCGTGTGGGAGCTGCTGCAGAACCTGCACTGGGACGCTCCCGACTGGATCGTCGTCCCCGCCGGCAACCTCGGCAACACGAGCGCGTTCGGCAAGGCCCTGTCCGAGGCGTATGCGCAGGGGTGGATCGAGAAGATGCCGCGGCTGGCGTCGATCCAGGCCCACGGCGCGAATCCGTTCTTCCGCGGGTATGCGGAGTCATTCGCGACGCGTCACCGCATGAGCGCGGAGACGATCGCCAGCGCCATCCGCATCGGCGATCCGGTGAGCTGGGACAAGGCCGTCACCGCCATTCGCGCGACACACGGCGTGGTGGAGGAAGTGACGGACGAGGAGATCATGGCCGCCAAGCGCACGATCGACGGCTCGGGCATCGGCTGCGAGCCCGCATCCGCCGCAACGCTGGCCGGCGTGCGCAAGCTGCGCGCGGCGGGCCTGATCAGGGAGGGCGAGCGCATCGTATGCGTCCTCACCGGCAACATCCTCAAGGACCCGGAGGCCAACTACCGCGCCGAGAATATGGTGGAGATCGATGCGTCGATCTCGGCGGTGGAGAAAGCGATCCGTTGACGATCACGACTCCGAGCGCGGCGACTCTCCCGTGATCCTCCGATACGCGCGAAAGAACGTCCGTCGCGTCCCGAAGCCGCACACGTAGGCGATGCGGGTGGTGTTGAGGTCGGTCGTGCGCATGAGGCGCTGGGCCGCGCGCACCTGGATCATTTTGATGAAGTCGGAGATCCGCTCGCCGTAGCGGTCGCGAAAAGCGCGGCTGAGGTACTCCGCTGTGACGCCGTGGTTCGTGGCGAGCTCGGAGACGCGAGGAACGTCCTCCCGCCGCAGGCAATCACGCACGTACCGGGCGACCTCGATCTTCGAGACCCCGTTCACGCGACCATGATAAGAGTCGCGGTCGAGGCGTCCTTCCCGACATCAAGAAATGTCTCTAAAGACGCCGGGAAAAGAAACGAGCGGCATTGCTGCCGCCCGTTCCCGATTTGCGAGCGCGACGCTGCCTACGCCTTCAGGTGCTTGTTGACCAGCGCGGTCATCTCGAACATCGAGACCTGATCCTTGCCGCCGAAGATGACCCGGAGCTTGTCATCGGCGTTGATCATGCGCTTGTTGGTCTGGTCCTGAAGACCGTTCTGCTTGATGTAATCCCAAACGCGCTTGGTGACTTCGCTGCGCGGAATGGGGTCGTTCCCGACGATCGCGGACAGGTCGGAGCTCGGCTGCACCGCCGCGGAAAGACCCTTACCGCCGCCTTTGGATGGAGATTTCGTAGCCATCAGTTCAACCTCGCCTTCTTTCGTTGCGCGGATTCTGTGCTGATTTGAACGCGCGCGTCAAACGTATGATGGCCTCGGCCGTGCACACGGACCACGCATCAGGAGGCCATGTCGTCCATGAAGTCGATCCGCACCACCGCTCTTTCCGCTCTGGTTCTTCTTCTCGCTCCGTCGCTCTTCGCCGCCGACTTCGGCGTGCGGGCCGGGAAGCTCAGCGACGCCGACACCGAGTTCGTGGGCGCCGAGCTGCTGTTCGATCTCGGCGCGGTGAACGTCAACCCGAACGTCGAATACTGGCTCCAGGACGACATCACCGCCGGCACCGCCAACATCGACCTGACCGTCGACGTAGGCCACTTCTCGCGCCTCACGCCGTACGTGGGTGCCGGCGTCGGGCTGCAGTACATCGACCTCGACACCGGCAACGACACGACCGACCTCCTCGGCAACCTCATCGGCGGCGTCACGTTCGACCTCGACTTCCTCAAGCCCTACGCGCAGGTGAAGTACTCGCGCGTCTTCGAGAACGACGACCTCGAAGAGTCGGACGACATCGCGTTCACGGTGGGACTGAGGTTTTAGGCGGGCACCCCTATCGCGCGTTCCGCGCGCACTCTCACGATCGCGCGGAACACGAGGTACAGCGCGAGCATGATCAGGGCGGCGGACGTGATCCCGTTCACCATCGCCACCGGATCGACGGTCGCGCCGGAGAAATTCTGCAACGTCAGGCGTGCCAGCGCGTAGAGCGTGGTCACCAGCACGAACAGCATCGGCAGGAGCGTGAACGCGATCCGCTGGCGGCGCTGGTGCAGCCACACCGTGATTGCGAGCAGCGTTAGCGCGGCCAGCAACTGGTTCGACGCGCCGAACAGCGTCCAGAACCGCACCCAGCTCCCGGCCGGGGCGAAGGCAACGAAGTACACCGGCAAGGCAACTGTCAGCAATGTTCCGACCCACGCGCCGAACCGCGTCGGCATGCGGAAGAGCTCCTGCACGATGTAGCGGCCCAGGCGCGTCGACACGTCGACGGTGTCGAAGACGAACGTGGAGAACGCCATCGCCCCGAACGTGATCGCGAAGTTGCGGTACTTCTCGCCGATCACCAGCGTGAGGAAGCCGCCCACGCCGTTGCCGTAGATCGTGCCCGGCTTCAATCCGGTCAGGTTCTCCTGCGCGACGATCATCACCGTCACCATCGCGATCAGCGCCACGAACGCCTCGGCCAGCATCCCGCCGTAGCCGATCGGACGCGCGTGGGTCTCCTTGTCGATCTGCTTCGACGTCGTGCCCGAGCAGACCAGCCCGTGGAATCCCGAGCACGCGCCGCACGCAATCGTCACGAAGAGGAAGGGGAAGAGAAGACCCGTGGCCTTGCCGCTGTCGAAGCCTTTGAACGCGGCCTGCTTGATCTCGTAGCCGCCGAAGAACACACCGATGATCCCGAGAGCGAGCGCGAAGTAGAGGATGAAGCCGCCCAGGTATCCGCGCGGCTGCAGCAGCGACCACACCGGAACCATCGACGCCACGCAGCAGTACGCGAGGATGAGCAGCGCCCACCACTTCGCGTCGAGGATGAAATACGTCGACACCTTCGTGCCGAGCCACACCACGACCAGCGTTGCCGGAACGAAGATCATCGTGACGAGCCACAGCGGCGGATTCAGATAGCGCTGCACGAGGCCCATGATCACGGCCAGGGAGAGATAGAAGATGCTCGCCGCGGCGACCGCGCCTCCCGCGTGAAAGGTCGCTCCCGCCGTCGCCAGTTCCTCGGTGCCGGTCACGAAGCTCGACGAGGTGATGTCCGCGAAGGCGACGATGACGTAGACCAGCGCGAGCCAGATGAAGGCCATCATCGCAACGCCGGCGCGGGGTCCGAGGTGCTCGCGGGTGATGTCGGCGATGGAGCGCGCGCCGTGACGCACGGAGGCCGCGAGGGCCATGAAGTCGTGCACCGCGCCGATCAGCACGACGCCCAGGCCGATCCAGAGAAGACAGGGCAGCCAGCCGAACTCCTGGACGGCGATGATCGGTCCTGCGATCGGCCCTGCCGCGGCGATCGCGGCGAAGTGCTGCCCGAACAGGTAGAACGGTTTCGTCGGCACGTAGTCGACGCCGTCCTGGCGCTCGTGTGCGGGCGTGATCGCGGTCGCATCGAGCCCCATCAGCCGCGAGATCCACGATCCGTACACCCGATAGGCGAGCGCAATGAGCGCCAGGAACACCACCGCGATCAACGTCAATTGCATGACGCTGATGTTAGCGCCGCGCGACCAGGTCCTGGTACTCCTTGTGCCGCTCGATGAACGTCGCCACGTAGCTGCACTGCGGCACGACTTTCAGGTTGTTGTCGCGGGCGTGCTGGAGCCCATGCTTCACGAGCTGCGCGGCCACGCCCCGTCCGGCCAGGGCATCGGGAACGATGGTGTGCGTGAAGACGATCATGTCCGGGTCCTCGAGATCGTAAGCGGCATAAGCCACGTGCCCATCGACGGTGGTCTCGAACTGGGAGGTATCTTCGTTGTGACGAATGTCGTAAGTCATCGGCCCGCTATCTTATAGGTCCCATAAGTCCTATAGGTCCTATAGGTCGTATAGGGCCGCCTCGAGCATCGCGCGTGGCTCCGCCGGAGCCACTTCCACGCCAAGGTGCGAGAGCGCCAACGCCAGCGTCTCCCGCACGCGCGCCTCATCAAGCGACGGCAGCGGAAGCGCACCATCGCGCTTGCCGAGCTTCGAGCCGTCGGAATTCACGACCAGCGGCAGATGGCCGTAAGCCGGTGTGGGATATCCGAGGGCGCGCTGCAGGGCGATCTGTCGCGGGGTCGACGCGAGAAGGTCCGCGCCGCGCACGACCTGGGTCATGCCCTGCTCCGCATCGTCGACGACGACCGCGAGCTGATACGCGAACAGCCCGTCCGCGCGGCGCACCACGAAGTCGCCGCCCAAGTCCTCGTCGACGCGGCCGAGGACCACGTCGTCGAACGCGATCGGCTCGTCGGGCACGCGGAAGCGGATCGCCCGCGCGACTTTGCCTGCCGCGATTCCGTTGCGGCACGTGCCCGGATAGACCGGCTCGCGTCCGAGAGGTGCTGACGCCGCGCGCTGCAGATCGGCGCGCGAGCACGCGCAGTCGTAGACCAGCCCCTTCTCACGTAGTTCGGCCAGCGCGCGCTCGTAAAGCGAAGTGCGTTGCGATTGCCACACGACCTCGCCATCCCACTCCAAACCGTAGCGACGCAGCGCCGCGAGGATTTCCTCCGCGGACCCGGGCACGACGCGCGGCGTGTCGATGTCCTCCATCCGCACGAGCCAGCGTCCGTTCGCCGCGCGCGCGTACAGCCACGAGCCGACGGCGGCGACGAGGCTCCCGAGGTGCAAGGGGCCCGTGGGCGAAGGTGCGAAGCGGCCCTTGATCACCCCTTGAGTCTATGATTGCGCGCATGAAGAACAACGTGCTCGTGGACGTGGCCCTACTCTTCGTGGCCCTGCTCTTCGTGTCCCTCCCCTTGTGCGCGCTCGACACCGACGACAAGAACGTGACGATGCTGCGCAACGATCTGCACGCCCTCTCCCGCGTCGCCGCCGTCGCCGAAGACCTGGGCCGCTCCCGGCAGGTCCTGCTGGCCATCACCGACGCCGACATCGAGACGCTGCGCGGACCGCGCGCTGACGGGTCGTTCCAGTGGGCGTCGCTGCAGCGCGAGGAAGGCAGCCGGGTCTCCGACGAGAAGACGATCGAGCACGTGCACACCGAGAAGGAGCTGCGCTACGTGACCGTGACCGGCACGAACGGCTATCGCGTCGAGGTGATCGTGCCGAGGAAGCGGGGAACGTTCGCCGCGAACAACCGGGTGTGGGTGCGCAACATCATCGTCGACTCGACCGGCTTAGACGGCAAGATCACCCATCACGAGATGCCCGTGAACGCCTGGGTGAATCCCGGCGATGCGACCGGTGTCGCGCTGCCGGACATCGGCAAGTCGGTGAAGGCGACCGCGGAGCTGGGTGTCGAGAGTGGCAGCAAGGCCGCGGTGGCGCAGGTGTCGCTGGTGCAGGCCCGGCTCGTCGACGATCCGAAGAGCGTGTACTACCCGGCAGTGGTCAAGCTGCTGCAGGTGCGCGAGCTCGCGGCCGCACGGGACATGAACCGCGGTGCCCTGAAGAACACGATCGACGAGGCCATGCTCACCCTCCCCGGCGAGCTCGAGAAACGCGCCGCGGAGCAGGTCCGTCTCGTCGAGGAGCGAAAGCAGGCCGCGATGTCCGGCACGGTGCGCGGCGCGATCGCGCCCGGCGACGCCACGCCGGACGTGACCGTGGAGCTCGCGGAGATCGCCCGCATGCTCGGCGGCACGCTGCAGGAGCAGACCGACGCACGGACGCGGCTCGACGCGCTGCTGGCGAAACTGCGGCCCGCGCCGTAGCGCGCTACCGGTCGATGCGGTACACCAGCATCCGGTGGCCGCCGATCGTCGCCTCGCCCGAGACCGTCTCGCCGATCCGCTCCGCCACGCGGATCGACGCGACGTTGGCCGGATCGATGAGGCTGATGAGATGGTCGCGATCCATCTCCTCAAACGCGTAGCGCACGCATCGCGCCGCGGCCTCGGTCGCATAGCCTTTGCCCCAGAATGCGCGGCCGAGCGTCCATCCCAACTCGAAGTCGGGCCAGCCGTCGGGCTGGTGGAAGCCCGCGCGGCCGGCGAAGCGTCCGCTCGCTTTCTCGAAGAGTCCCCACATCCCGAAGCCGCGCAGGTGCCAGTGGCCGGTGACGATGGCGAGGTGCCGCCACGCGTCCGTCCGATCCATCTGCGTGCGCCACGTGTAGCGCGTGACTTCGGGATCGCGATGCACCTCCCAGTACTCCTCGAAGTCCGACTCCTGGAGCATGCGCATCGTGAGGCGCTCGGTGGTGAGAACAGGTGCGTCGAGAGGTGCTACTTTCACGGCGTGAGATTCTAGAGCGGATGCACGTTCGGATCATATTGGTCGAGCCGCTCGAGGCCGGAAACGTCGGCGCGACCGCGCGGGCCATGAAGAACTTCGGCTTCACCGATCTCTGGATCGTGGGCGGGAAGCAGGAGCGTGTCGACGATGTCTCGGCGTGGTGGGCCGTGGGTGCGCTCGAGATCGTGCAAGCGGCGACACGCGTCGACAAACTCGAAGATGCCCTCGCCGACTGTCACCTCACGGTCGCCACCACCGCGGCCGCGCGCGGGCGCCAGGTGTTCGATCACCTGGAGCCCGCGGACGTGGCCCGCCTCGCCAACGAGCAGCTCGGCGACGAGCATCGCATCGCCGTCGTCTTCGGCCGCGAGAAGTCGGGATTGACAGGGCGCGAGGTGATGCTCTGCCAGCGCACGGCGTCGATCCCGACCTGGCCGGAGTACCCGACCATGAACCTGGCCGTGTCCGTAGCCCTCTTCTGCTACGAGCTCGGACGCGGGCTGCGTCCCGCACACACGCAGCGCGATCCCGCCGCGCACCAATTGATCCACGAGCTCACCAGGAAGACCCGCGAGCTCCTCGGCGACATCGGCTACTTCGGCGACAAGAGTCCCGACCGCATGTGCGCGGAGTTGCAGGCCATGGTCGGTCGGGCCGCGCTGACGACGCGCGAGGCCTCGCTGCTTCTGGCCATGGTGCGCAAAATCAGCGCTGACTCACGCAGAACACGCGCAGAGGATCCGACGGAAGCGAGTGAAACGCGATCCTCGTGAAGCCGGCCTCGCGGAGCATCTGCGTGGCCCGCTCGGAGCCCCACATGCGGCCGAGGGCCTCGCCGTCCTGGGCCATGGCCACGGGGACCGCGTGCAGCAGCGACAGCGCGTACAGCATCGGCGCGTACGGGTTGTCGGCGTTGCGCGCGAGATGACTCGACGCCGCCACTTCCTGCATCAGGAACACGCCGTCGCGCTTGAGCGAGTTGGCGATGTTGCGCAGCGCGAGCCGCGGAAAGGCCTGCTCGTGGAGCGTCTCCAGCGCGAGCACCAGATCGTACGAGCGCGGCTCGTCCAGCGAGGCCACATCGCCGACCGCGAACTCGAGATTGCGCAGCCCGGCCTCGTCGAGACGCTCGCTCGCGTCGTCGATCGCCCGCTGGGAGATGTCGTATCCGCGGAAGCCCGAGCGCGGGAACATGCGGGCCATGGTCATCACCACCGCGCCGTCGCCGCAGCCGGCATCGAGCACGCACGCGCCCGTGGCCAGTCGCTGCTCGACGCCCGGCATCAGCTCCAGCATCGCCCGGACGTAGTCCTCGTCGACGATCTGCCGCTTCTCCGAAGAAAGCAGCGACTCCACCCGGTCGTACGCCTCGGGCATCACGCCGCCGCCGCTGTGGAATCCGGCGACGACCAGATCCTCCACGCCCGCGAGGAGCCCGAGCAGCTCCGTCGCCGGCGCGAGATTGGCGCTGCCCGCGTTGCGGGTCAGCACCGCCGCATACTCGATCGGAAGAAAATAGGTGCCGGTGCGGACGTCGTAGTGCACGATACGCGCGGAGGTCATGGCGGCGAGCCACTCGCGCACGTAGCGCTCGGTAAGCCCCGCGGCCACCGCAATGTCGTTGCTGGTCGAAGGAGGCAGTGCCGCCATCGCATCGAAGAGACGGGTTCGGTGGCCGATGCTGATGAGCAGGGCGACAAATCCGCTGTTCAGGGTGCGGCCGATGCGGCTCGCGAACACATCCGCGCTGGTGAGGGGCTCCAGATTCATGATGGACATCGACTCTCCGTTGAGGGTGGAACGAAAGGGGCGCATTGGCTGGAAACGCCCGATGTAAACGGTTACATCAAGGTAGAGTCTCCGTCCCGCACGATCCGGGAGAAAATGTGGGGAAAGTCCGGGATCATCCATAAATATGTTCCGTTTTGGTGAGTTCGAGCTCGATCTGGATCGTTACGAGTTGCGCCGGGGCGGCGACACCGTCAAGGCGGAGCCCCGCGTGCTCGAGGTGCTGAACTACCTCATCGAGCGCCGCGACCGCGTCGTCCCGAAAGAGGAATTGCTGGACACGCTCTGGGCCGACGTGCACGTGTCGGACTCCGCGCTGACGACCGCGATCCGCGACGCCCGCCGCGCTCTGAGCGACTCTCCGACCGATCCGCGCTGGATCCGCACGATCTACGGCCGGGGCTTCCGCTTCGTGGGTCTCGTCGACTCGAACGCGACGCCGGCACCCCCACCGGCGCCGGTGCTCGCGCCCGTACAACCCGCGGACGACAAGTCGATCGCCGTGCTCCCCTTCACCGACCTCAGTCCCGCCCACGACCAGCGGCACTTCTGCGAAGGCATCGCCGAGGAGCTGATCAACACCCTGACGCGCCTGCGGGAGCTGCGCGTGGTGTCGCGGGCCACGGCCTTCGACTTTCGCGAGGACGACGACGTCCGTCTTCTCGGTCCGAAGCTCGGCGTGCGCCACGTCCTGCGCGGCAGCGTGCGCAAGGCCGACGAGCGCCTGCGCATCACCGTGCACCTCGTCGACACGAAGAAGGGGCATCACGTCTGGAGCGAGAAATACGACCGCGAGGTGGGCGACATTTTCGCGCTGCAGGAAGAGATCGCCGACAAGACCGCTCGTGTCCTCCTCGGCGTGATGGTCGACAGCCACGCGCTGCGCTCGACGCCCGTGCGCATCGACGCGTACGAGTTCCATCTGCGCGGCCGGCAGCATCTCGCCGAGGGAACGCCGGAAAGCTTCGATGCGGCCGTGGGGATGTTCGAGCTGGCCATCGACTTCGACGCGGAGTACGCGCCCGCGCACGCCGGACTCGCGGACGGCCTCGCGGAGCTGTACTCGATCCGGGCCGACGCCGAGCTGCGCAAACGCGCGGAAACGGCGGCCGCGCGCGCGGTGGAGCTCGCGCCCGAGCTCGCGGAGACGCACATCAGCCGCGGCCACGTGCTCATCGCCGAGGAGCGCTACACGGATGCAGCGAAAGAGCTGGAGCTCGCGATGGCCCTCAATCCGCGCTCGTCATCCGCGTACTACCGCATGGGTCACCTGCGCGTGCGCGAGGCGAAACTGGCCGAGGCGGCGGAGATGTTCGAGCGCGCGGCGGAGCTGGAGCCGGGCGACTTCCGCCCGCCCCTGCAACTCGTGTGGATCTACCGCACGCTGGGACGCGAGGCAGAATCGCGCGAGGCCGAGGCGAAGACCGCGGCGCTACGGGCCATTCGGACGCGGTAGATTTGTTGCTGGTTGCTAGTTGCTGGTTGCTCGTGGTGTCCTGGGTTTCAAGCCATGCCGCGCGAGGAACCAGCAACCAGCAACACAGCAACAACAGCATAATCGCGCCCCATGCTGTTCGAGCCCCTCACTCTCCGTTCCATCACCTTCCCGAACCGCATCTGGGTCTCGCCGATGTGCCAGTACTCGAGCGACGACGGCCTGCCCAACGACTGGCATCTCGTCCACCTCGGCAGCCGCGCCGTCGGCGGCGCGGGACTGGTGATCGTCGAAGCGAGCGGCGTGTCTCCTGAAGGGCGCATCACGTCGTGGGACAGCGGGATGTGGTCGGAGAAGCACGCGGATGCGTTCCGTCCCATCGTCGATTTCATTCACGCGCAGGGCTCGGTCGCCGGCATCCAGATCGCGCACGCCGGACGCAAGGCATCGACGGACAAGCCGTGGAACGGCGGACGCGCGCTCGATCATTGGACGCCGCTCGCACCGAGCGCGATTCCCTTCCGAGACGGCGATCCGGTTCCGCACGCACTCACGCTCGCCGAGATCGACGAAGTGGTCGGGCAGTTTACGAACGCGGCGCGGCTCGCGCTGCGCGCGGGATTCCGCGCGCTCGAGATCCACGCCGCGCATGGCTATCTCCTGCACGAGTTCCTCTCGCCTCTCTGCAACACGCGCGACGACGAGTACGGCGGCTCGCTCGAGAACCGCCTGCGCATGACCTTGCGCGTGACGCACCGCGTCCGCGAAGTCTGGCCGGACGAGCTGCCGCTCTTCGTCCGGATCTCGGCGACGGACTGGGCGGACGGCGGCTGGGACATCCTTCAGGCCGTCGAGCTGGCGAAGCGCCTCCGCGACCTCGGCGTCGATCTCGTCGACTGCTCCAGCGGCGGCGCGGTGCCGCACGCGAAGATCGAGCTCGGACCGGGTTACCAGGTGCCGTTCGCGCGCGCCATCCGTCACGAGGCGCAGATCGCCACCGGCGCGGTGGGCCTGATCACGGAAGCGCGCCAGGCCAAGTCGATCGTCAGCGAGGGAAGCGCCGACGCCGTCCTCCTCGCCCGCGAGCTCCTCCGCGACCCGTACGCACCGCTGCACTGGGCGAGAGAACTGGGCGTCGAGGTGCGGTGGCCGGATCCATATTCGCGCGCTCGTTAGCGGTTATCGTATTGACGCGGCGATGTTTAACGGGCGCAGGGAGGATCGCCACCGCCGTGCGCCGAATGGCTCTGACCCCCGGGAAATGGCATCCTGAGTGATTAAAAAATCATCCTGCGCGGCGACTTCGAGGTCTGTTCGTCTCCACAAAACGATTGTGAGGGGTGTTCCCGGGCATTCTTACCCCCGACCCTGGTGATACTTAGGGGTGCCATCTGAGGTCGTGAGTGAGCGAAAAAAGATTCTGAGGTGAGCTCAAAACCGCTGCCCAGGGACCTCGGGAGGGTCGCAAGTGGCGGATTTCGAGTCTGTCAACGACCGCGAGCTCGCCGGGAGAGAGCGTCAAATCGTCACCAAACGATGTGCATTCGATGCTTCAACGACGTCCCCGACGCCACCGGGATCGAAAAGGAACAGGGGCCTGGATCTCCGCGATCTCGCGCGGGGTGCCGCCACAACATCAGAGCTTCAACACCAGCTTGGTCATGTCGTGCTGGTTGCCGTCCGGATCGGTTCCGTACGCCGGCTGCACGTAGCCGGTGAAGCCGAGGCCTTCCAGCGTCTTCACAGCATCCGCCTCCAGGTCGCTGATCAGCATGCAGCTCACGTGGCGCATGCCGCGCTCGCGGGCGATGTTGATCAACTGCTTCACCAGGAGCGTGCCCATGCCCACGCCGCGCCATTCGGGATCGATCATCCACTTGATGCGTGCGACCAGACGGAGCGGGCCGCCGCGGCGCAGGTGCAGCGTGGCGTCGGCGACGACGCGGTTGCCGTCGAGCGCGAGCAGCGGGAAGACCTTCGAATAGTCGATCTCCCGGCCCCAGCCCTCGATCAGCGTACGATTGTCGACGTTGTCCCACGCGAAACGCCGGTAAGCCACGGGCATGCGGTGGAAGAAGTCGTACAGCGCATCGACGTCTTTTTCGGCGAAGGGACGGAGGAGCACGCGGCGGCCGTCACGAAGTGCGGCCTCCTGCGGATAGCGGTGCGGCAAGTGAACCTCCGATGATGGTGCCCTCTCCCCGGATCGGGGAGAGGGTCAGGGTGAGGGATCAGCCTATTTCTTGAGGTTGAGGATCGCGTCCTTGGCGGCCTTGGCGATGCGGAACTTCAGCACCTTCTTGGCCGGGATCTTGATCGCCTCGCCCGTGGCCGGGTTGCGGCCAGTGCGCGCCTTGCGGTTCACGAGCACGAGCTTCCCGAGGCCGGGGAGCGTGAAGCCTTTCTTGGCTTCCTTGTAGGCGACGGCACTGAGCGCCTCGAGCATGGCCACCGCGGTCTTGCGCGGGACTTCCGTCTCCTCAGCGATGTGATTGATGAGCTGCGATTTGGTCATCGGGCCTGATGCCATGTGTTGGGTGTTTCTCCTTTCGGCGAATTCGTCGCCTCGCGGCGTGACGAGCGGTCGCAATGTAGTCGCGAACGCCGCGATGCGCAATCGTTTTTTCGCGTTTTTTGGCCTAAAAACGACGTTTTTCGCACTTGACGGGGTCAAGCGCACACGCGCCGTTGCAGTCCCTCAAAACTTTCACGAGCAACGCCGCGAAGAGCGCGGTCGCCTTTCTCGATGTCCGGCGGCGGCTCGGTCTGGTAGTCGTACACATACGACAGCTTCAGCTCGAGTCGTGTGGCGACCGTCGTCGCCAGTCCGGCGTCGAAGTGCAGCAGCGCGTCACCGAGATCGTCCGCCTTCCAGAGGCCGCTCAGTTTTTGCGTCACCTTGCTCGTTGGCGAGATCGCCCATTCGAAGCTCTCGCCGGCCTTGATCGCGCCGCTGGTGTCGCGGCCGAGGACGTCGTTGTCCTCGACGATCGCGCCCAGGGCGCCGTCGAATGTGAGCTTGCGCGCGGGCGTGTTGATCACGTGAATCCCCGCACCGGCCAGCGGCGACACGAGATAGTTGATCTCGCGAAACGGATCGCGCAGGAACTGTACTTCGCCGAACCAGAACGCGCGCGTCTGGAAGAGCTTCTCGTAGCGCGCGTTCGCGGTCGCCTTGCAAAATGCGCGCATTCGCTGACCGGAACGCCGCCTGCTCAGCCGCCGGGACGGCGGCGTTCCGCTTAGACTGATCAAGTGCGCACCGCGCTGAAGATCGTCGCGACCATCGTGCTTGCGGTGGTCGCGCTCCTCGCCCTCTGCGTCTGGTGGGTCGCGCGCGACGACGTCGCCCGCCTGCGAGCGTTGTCGGCACGCCACTCCGCGCCGGTCGCGCCGGTGATGCGGTCGGCGATCGTGGCATCCGGCGACTACGTCATCGAGCGGCCGCGCTGGTCGTTCGGCGCGTTCCGCGCGCTGAAGTCGAACGTCGTGTCGTGTGGACCGGCCTTGATCGCATACCCACTGGTGCGTAAGTCGCGCCGCGCGTGGCGTCACCATGTCGCAAGCGCAATCGAGACCTACGTCGTGACCCGCGTGTTCGAGCCGGAGGAGCTGCTGCGCATCTACGCGCATACGATCTACCTCGGCCGCGACGGCAAGCGCGACATCCTCGGAATCGAGGACGCGAGCCGCACCTACTTCGCCAAACCGGCGCGCGAGCTCACGCCCGCCGAAGCGGCAACGCTCGCGGCCATCATCCGCTCGCCGAACGTGTACCGCCGCGATCCGGTCCGGCTGCTGCGGCGCCGCAATCACGTGCTGCATCAGATGAAGCTCACACCGCCCGAGCGCGAGCGCGCGCTGGCCGAGCCGGTGGCACAGTTCGTGTTCCCCCGGCGCTCGTGATCGAACGTCTGGCCCGCCTCGGCTACACAGCCATCGGCGTCGTGTACATGATCGTCGGCGGACTCGCCGCCGTCGCGGGTTTCAATCAGCGCGGACGAAGCGTCAGCCACGAGGATGCGTTTCAATTCATCCTCGAAAAGCCGTTCGGCAGAGTCGTGCTGGGCGTGATCGTCCTTGGCCTGATCGGCTACGTCCTCTGGCGGCTGATCAGCGCGACCACGGACAGCGAGCATCGCGGCAGCGACGCAAAGGGATTGGCCATTCGCGCGGGCAGCGCCGGGCGTGGCCTGATTTACGCCGCCATCTGCGTCGAGGTGGTCCGCATCATGACCCGCGGCTCGGGCGGCGAATCGGGTGAGCAGCAGGCCAAGGCCTCGACGGCGACGGTCATGGACCAGCCGTTCGGACGGTGGCTGATCATGGCCGTGGGCCTGGGCATCATCGCGTACGGCGCGTACCAGCTCTACGCCGCCTGGGACGCGAAGCTGAGCAAGCGCCTCTCCCTCGGCCAGATGGACGATCGCGTGCGCCGCAAGGTCGTAACCATCTCCCGCTTCGGCATCGGCGCGCGCGGCATCGTGATGTTCGTCATCGGCGGCTCGCTGTTCATCGCCGGCCTGAAACACAACGCGAACGCGGCGCACGGAACGTCCGGCGCGCTCGGCGCGATGCCGCCGCTGATGCTCGGCTTCGTCGGCCTGGGGCTGATCGCGTACGGCGTGTACGCGCTGCTGAATGCGCGCTATCGGCGCATCAGCACTTGATTTCGTTCCCGCTCGCTAAGTTCATCCCGAGCGCAGTCGAGGGATCAACGGAGCCCTCTCGCAGGTAGGGGCTCAGGCGGCGCGGAGGCTCCATTGACCCCTCGACTGCGCTCGGGGTGAACTGAGGCATCATCGACCGATGCAGAACTGGCTCGAGCGGCACCGCGAATTCGGGATGTTCTTCGTCCGCCTCATCGTCGGCTTTCACCTGATCTACGGCACGCAGGACAACGTCTTCTCGTGGGCGCGGATGCTCGAGTTCCGCGATTTCCTGGGAGCGCAGGGCGTGCCCTTCCCGCTGTTCGCGGCGAACCTCTCCGTTTACGCGCAGCTCGTGTGCGGGATCCTCTTCATCCTCGGCCTGTTCATCCGTCCGGCCGCGGTGGTGATGATCATCAACTTCATCTGCGCGCTGATCATCGCCCACCGCACCGGAGGCTATCCGCCGGCCGCACCGGCGCTGTTCATGCTCTTCTCGTCCGTCGCGTTCCTGATCCACGGACCGGGACCGCCGGCGCTAACGTTCAAATCGCGGCTAGGGTGAGAGGGTCGCGTTCAAGTCCCCTCGCCCCACGCAAGTGGGGAGAGGGTTAGGGTGAGGGGCTCATCCCCGCTGCGAGGACCGGCCCCTCACCCTGTCCCTCTCCCCGCGCGCGGGGAGAGGGACTCAGGGCGCGCCGGCGCCGCTCGTGAGGTAGCGCGTCACCGCCTCGATCTCCCGCGCCCGCAGCGACGCGCACTCGTTCACCGCCTCGGCCACGCGCGCCATCTGGCGCTCCGTGCCCTGAATCTTCTTCTCTTCGAAAAACTTTTTGGCGCGCACCACGCGATCGGGCTCGCAGCCGCTGGCGACGAAGGCCATGCCGCTGGAGAACGTCGGCGGGAGCTTCTTCATCAGCGCGTCGTAGTTCGCGGTGATCCATTGATAGAGGTCCTCGCGCTCGGCCGCGTCGTCGGTGTCGCCGACCAGCGTGAAGAGCTCGGTCGGGCGCACCGGTCCAGTCAGCGCGTACTCGCGCACCTTCGCCTTGATGGCCGGATCGTCGAACTGGCGCATGCCGCTCAGGAAGCGGGAGCGCTCAGCCGGCGTCGACGCGTTCTCGAAGCGCTTGCGGTACTCCTCGAACAGCGCCGCGTCGCCGCGCGCGCCGGAGAGGCCGATCATCAGTCCGACCAGAGTCGGCTCGACCGACTTCGGGTCCTGCATGTACTTCGGCAACTGCTCCTGAACGTACGCCCAGATGCGCGGCTCGTTGCCGTACTCGGCCAGCCAGGCGACGAGGTCCGGACGCAGCGACGCCACCGAGTGGGTCTCCCCCGCGCGCGGCGTGAGGCCGATGCGATCGATCATCGGTCCGAGGACGCGCTGGAGATAGGCGGAGAAACGCGGCGCGTTCTCGGCGGTCACGAACGTGTTGCGCACGTTGGCGAGCGCGCCGAGGAGCGAGCCGGCGACGTGCGGATCCTGATCGGCAGCGAAGCCTTCGAGAAGCTGCAGGTAGGCATCGCCGTGCAACGTGCCGGAGCGGAAGAGCGCGCCCAGGTTTCCGATGAACGCCAGCCGCTCCCGAGGCTGCAGCACTTCCGGCGCGCGGCGCGCGAGCGCGATCAGCTCGTCGTTCGGCATCGTCCAGCGGTAGTAGCCGGCGGCTTTGGCGTGCGGGTAGATCCACTGGATCGGCGCGTCGAGCTTCACCGTCTTCGTCGGCGAGTCGAGCAGCACGGCCTTCGTGCCGCCGTTCCAGCGCAGCGTGACCGGGATGGTCCACAGACCCGGCTTCGCCTCGCCGGTCGAGAAGCGGCGCTGCGTGAGGCGCACGGTCCTGTCATCGACTCGCTCGACGGTGACGAGCGGAATGCCCGGCTGGGCGATGAAGGTCTCCATCGCCTCGGCAGTTCCGGCCGGCGCGTGCTTCGCCAGCGCGGCGAAGAACTCCTCGGCCGTCGCGTTGCCCCATGCGTTCTTCTTCAGATGTTCGAGCACGCCCTGGCGAAACTTCTCCGGCCCGATCCACTGCTCGAACATCGACAGCACGGCCTTGCCCTTGTTGTACGCGAGGCCCACCGAGCGCATCGCATCCTCGGGTGCCGCATCGGCGCGGCGGATCGGATCCGCCGTCGCCCGCGCGTCGCTCGACATCACGCCCTGGACGCCACCCATCTCGCTGATCGCGTGCTCGAACTCGGGGTAGACCTGGTCCGTGATCTTGTCACCCATCCAGTCGGCGAACGACTCGTTGAGCCAGAGGTCGTTCCACCACTCCATGGTCACGAGATCGCCGAACCACATGTGCGCGAGCTCGTGGGCGGTGATGCGCACGAGGTTCTGGCGCTGTGCGGGAGTGGCGATGGCGGGATCGAGGAGCAGGACCGTGTCGCGATACGTGATCGCGCCCGGGTTCTCCATCGCCCCGGCCCAGTATTCGGGCACGGCGATGAGGTCGATCTTCTCGAACGGATACTTGCTGCCGAAGTACTTCTCCATCGCCTCCAGGACGGGCGGCGTGATCTGCGCGGCCAGGCCGGCCAGACGGCCCTGACCCTTCGGCGAGACGACGCGGCCGGGAACGCCGAGGTTCTCAATGGGCGTGTAGTCGAAACGGCCGACGGCGAGGGCGAGGAGGTACGACGGCAGCGGCTTGGTGGTCGCGAACTCGATCGTCTTCTTGTCGCCGCTCGTGTTTTCCGAGGTCACCGGCGTGTTGGACACGGCGTCGTACTGCGCAGGGATCGTAACCGTGATCTGGTAAGGCAGCTTGAAGGCGGGCTCGTCCCAGATCGGAAAGGCGCGGCGCGCGTCGATGGCCTCGAACTGGGTGAAGAGATACGGCTCGCCGTCCCTGGTGGTCATCTTGTAGAGACCGACGGCCTGGCGGTTGTAGCGGTTGTTGAAGTCGACGTGCAGCGTGTAGCGGCCCGGCTTCAGCAGTGAGCCCGCGGTGACGTCGACGGTGTTGCTCTCGCCGGCCTTGTACACGGCGTCGATCGGCGCCTGGCCCTTGCTGAGGCGCAGCGAGGTGATGGAGAGGTCCTGCGCGTGGAACCGGAACGTGCGCGTGGGCCGCTGCACGTTCAGCTCGACGTCGACGGAACCACGGAAGGTATCGCTCCGGGGATCGACTTCGAGGTCGACCTCCTGCCGGACCGGCGAGACGTCGGTGCCGAGGCGGACCGTGGCGGCGGGAGCGAACGGAGCGAGGACGAAAAGGAGCAGGAGGGTCGCGCGCTTCATAGGTGCGCCATAGTACCCGTGATGTAGGTTGCTGGTTTTCGCTGGTGTTGCTGGTTGCTGGTTTTCCACCCACCCACACACCCGTTGCTACTAGGCCCGCGCCTGTGGCGCGTGGGACCAGGCGCGGTCCTGGAAGCAACGGGTGTGTGGGCGGTGGAAAACCAGCAACCAGCAACCTCCTTACGACACGTTCACCAATCAGTTACAAACCACAAAGGAACCTTGCACTGACTACAAACGTAATCCATACTGATTACAAACGTAGTCAGAAGGAGGCCACCAGTGACGCGCACGCCGCCGATCACCGACGCCGAGTGGGATGTGATGAATGTGCTCTGGGAGAAGTCGCCGCGCACGGCCATGGAAGTCGCGGAGGCTCTCGACCGGCACCCCAAGACCGTGAAGACGCTCCTGGGCCGCCTGGCGCGCAAAAACGTATTGCGCTACCGGGAGGAAGGGAATCGCTACCTCTACTCGGCGGCCATTCCGCGGCAGCGTTACGTGCGCGAGGAGTCGGCGTCGTTCATCGATCGCGTGTTCGGCGGTGAGACGACGCCCGCCCTGATGCACTTCGTGCGCAGCACGCGCATGACCCAGGAGGAGATCGAGGAGCTGCGCCGGATCCTCGACGAGAAAGCGGAGGCCGGATCGTGACCGCCGCTCTCGCGTCGTGGCTCTTCGCGGCGACGTGGAAGGGATCGCTGCTGGTTGCGTTCGCGCTCGTGGTGCACCGCGTGGCGCGCAATCGCATCCCGTCGCGGTGGCTCTGCGCGTTGCTGCTCGTCGCCATTCTTCGACTGCTCGCACCGGTCGCGCCCGCGTCCGCGTTCAGCGTCTTCAACCTCGTTCCCACGGCGGCGCCGGAACCGCCGAAGGAGATCGCGGTCGGAGCGCCGATGCCGCGGAGTCCGCGCGTGCCGGTCATGTTGCGCACCACCGCGCCCCCGCCCCCACGCCGTCCCTGGCTCCCGCTCCTCCTCGGCGTGTGGGCTCTGGGCGCGGCAATCGTCGTGTCGCGCGCGGTGGCGCAGACCCTTCGCTTCCACCGCCGCCTCCGCGGCGCGCGGGACGTGGAGCTCGGCGAGCTGCTCGACGAATGCCGCGAAGTGCTGCACATTCGCCGGACCGTTCGCGTCGCGGAGACGGACGCCGTCGCCGCGCCGTCGCTGCATGGCTGGCTGCGTCCAACTCTGCTCCTTCCCGAAGGATTTCTCCAGTCGTTCACGCGCGAGCAACTGCGATACGCCGTCCTGCACGAGCTCGCGCATCTCCGCCGTTCCGATGTCCTCGTCAACTGGATTGCTACCGCGGCCGCCGCGCTGCACTGGTTCAACCCGCTCGTCCGCCTGGCCCTCGCGCGCCTGGCCGAGGAGCGCGAGCTCGCATGTGACGCGCTCGCACTCGCGGCCCTGCGCGCCGAAGAGCGCCCGGCCTACGGCGGGACCGTGCTCGAGATCGTGGACCGTTTGCGCCAGACCCACCTCGTCCCCGCGCTCGTCGGCATGACCGCCACCCCCGCACAACTGAAAAGGAGAATTGTGATGATTGCCACGTTCAAACAGCCCCGCTACTCCATCCTCTTTGCCGCCCTGATCGTCGCCGTCGGACTGGTCACCCTCACCGATGCCCAGGCCCACGAGCCGCAGGTGGTCCGTTTCCACAAGACCCTCTCCGCCGAGGCCGGCGCGGTGATGGAGACGCTGGAGAAGCCGATCAGCATCGACCTCCGCTCGGCCAGCGTCGCCGACACAGCCGCCGCGCTCTCGACCGCGACCGGCGTGCAGATCACCATCGCCGAAGGCGCCGCCGATCCCGCGCTGCGTCTGAACATCAAGGGCGAGAACCTGCCCGCGCACCTCGTGATCATGGAGTCGCTGTCCGCCGCCGGCCTGGCGGTGAAGATCACCGAGACCGGCGTCACCGCGTTCAAGGAGCCGGCCGAGGGCGAGCGCCTCCTCCGCATGGGCGGCGGTGAGCAGGAGCGCGTGATGATCCGCCGCAAGAGCAGCGACGAAGATGTGGCTGAGGCCGAACGCCAGGTGTCGCGCCTGCGCACGAAGAGCGACGACCCGAACGCACGCCGCTTCCACATCGAAGCGGAAGCGACCGACGACGGCGTGACCAACAAGCGCCGCGTGACGTTGAAGGACGAGCACGGCGTCACCACCGGGACGCTGGAAGTGGAAGTGGTGAAGTAGGACAACCCGCTGCGGATCCTGTCCCTGTGGAGCGACGGCCGCCCTCGGCCGTCGAATTTCTCGCGAGAGCTCGGCGGCCGAGGGCGGCCGCCGCTCCACGGGAACGAGTTGACGAAGTGCCTACCAGAGCACCCGTAGCGCCAACTGCATCTGGCGCGGGTCGCCTACACCGCTCTGCACCGTGCCGTCGAAGTTGAAGACGAGGTTGGTCACTTCGGGGCGGCGCAGGTTCTTGCTGTTGAACAGATTGAAGACGTCGATGGCCGGCTCGATGGTCAGGCCGTTGTAGCCGAACTGCTTCGAGACGCGGAAATCGAGCGACGAGAACTGGTTGTCCTTCCGGCCGAGGTTGCGACGCGTCACCGAGCCGTCGGGATTGATGCGGTCCGTCGGCGCCGCCGCATCGGCCATGAAGCGCGAGCCGCCGAAGGCGTCCTTGCCGCAGAAGGTTTCGCTCACCACGCACGACAGCGACTTCGGCTGCGCCGAGCGATACGAGTAGCGTACGTTCACGTCGATGCCCAGCGGCGCGTTCCACAGCAGCCAGGTGTTCACGCGGTGGCGCTGGTCGCGATCGGAGTAGCCGTACTCCGCGTCCAGGTTCGTGATCTTCGCGTAGCGGAACGAGAACGGATCGCGCTCGTTGTCGTCGTCCGACTTGTCCTTCGAGTACGTGTAGAACGCCTGGAACGACACGTTGCTCGATGGGCGTTTGGTCAGGCCGATCGTCATGCCCTGGTACAGGCTGCTCGCGCTCGACTCGACGGTCGTCAGCGCGCCGATGCCGTTCGTGCCGCCGGGTCCGAGGCCGTTGCTCCACGGACCGCAGGCGAACGTGCAGCTTGCCGGCGCATTGATCAGGAGCGGATCGTTGCGGTTGATGAAGCGGGTGATGTGCTCGCCCTTCGCGTAGTTGTACTTGACGAGGACCGCGTAGTCGCGAACGACCTCGTGCTCCCACGACAGACTGGCCGACAGCGTGCGCGGGTTCTGGAAATCCTCGTCGAACACGAAGACGTCGGGATGATCCGGCTCGCGAACGCACTGCGCCGAGAGCAGATTCGGATAGATCGGCAGGCAGTTGTCGAAGTTGACCGCGCTGCTGCGGAAGATGGTCTGGCCGCGGCTGCCGTTCGTCGAGCGCGAGGACGCGAGCGTGAGGCCGGGGACGCGCCCGTAGAAGACCCCCGCCGTCGCGCGCAGCACCCTGCGTCCATCGCCGCCCGGATTCCAGGAGAGACCGAGGCGGGGTTGCCACATGTTGTAGTCGGACGGGATCTTGCCGTCCGACGGGAACACCTGACCCTGCTGACTCGTGCCGATGAACGGCTCATAGAAGACGTCGTCCGGATCGGTGATCGGGTCCGGCTGGATCTGAGCCTCCCAGCGCATCCCGTACTGGAGGTTCAGGTTCGGTGTGACCTGCCACGCGTCCTGAATGAAGAAGGCCGGCTCGGTCTGGGGAATGCTCTGGGTGCCCGCTTCCTCGACGGAGATGTCGCCCACGCCGGCCTGCTGGAGATAGAGCAGCACGTGCTTATTGGTCTTGTTGCGAACGTCCTCGAGGAACCCTTCCGTCGAGTCGAACACCCAACGGCCGTTGGCGAAGCCGAGGAAGGTCTGCACCGAGCTCACGCGGTTGTACTCGGCGCCGAGCTTGACCGAGTGCGCTCCGCGCAGGAACGACACGTTGTCGTTGAACTGGATGCGCGTGTCGTAATACTCGACGGGGATGAAGAACGGCATGCCGAAGCGGTAGCCGTTCGCGAAGTCGAACGCCGTGTCGGGCAGCGGCCGGCTCTGGCCGGTGATGTTCGGGCCGTTGTACGGGCGCGGGCGGTCCTCGCGCGCGTACTGGAAGCGGAACTCGTTCAGCAGCGAGGTGGTGACCGTCGAGATCAGCGAGCCGGTGACTGCGTGCGAGTGATCCTTCTCGGTCGCGTTCGCGCTGCGGCCCCACGAGTCGACGTCGAACGTGCCGTTCTTCTGCTCGGACCAGGTGTAGTTGTAGCGCACCGTGGCGAGGTTGCGCGCGCTCGCGTTCCAGTCGGTCTTCAGCAGCAGCACGCGCGCGTCGTTGGTGCGATCGATCGGCCCGTTCTCGTTCGGAGAGCCGAGGCCGGCGAAGGCGTCGACGACACGCTGCTCGATGCGGGTCGGGTCGGTCTGCTTCGTCGACTCGGCCTTCTGCACGTCCAGCGCGCCGAAGTAGAAGATGCGATCTCGCACCAGCGGACCGCCGACGGTGAACCCTCCCTGGTACTGGCTGGAGTCGAACTTCGGCGCCTCGGAACCGTCGGGGTTCTTCGCGTTCGAGCTGAGCGCGTCGTTCTTGAGGACGACGTGCGCCGTGCCGGCCAGGTCGTTCGTGCCGGACTTGGTGATGACGTTCACGAAGCCCGACTGCGAGCGGCCGAACTCCGCGTTCGCGCCGTCGGCGACGACGACCAGTTCCTTCACCGCATCGAGATTGAAGGTGAAGGCGGGACGCTGTCCGCCGCGCTGCTCGCCGAAGAACGGGTTGTTGAAGTCCGCGCCGTCGACGGAGATGTTGTTGGAGATGCCCTTCTGCCCGTTGATCGACAGCTCGTCGCCGTCGGGACCCTGGACGATGGTCACGCCGGGCGTGAGCTTGGTGAGGTCGAGGAAGTTGCGGCCGTTGTTCGGCAGGTCCGACACCGCTTCCTCGCTGAGCCGCGTCGCCCCCTCGGTGCGCGCCGTCTCGATGAGCGGCGCCTCCGCGGTCACGACCAGCTCCTCGCTCACCGTGGCCTGGCCCATCTTGATGTCGATGGTGCGGGTCTGGCCGACGCCGAGCTGGACGCCTTTGATCGCCTGCGGCGCGAAGCCGCTGAGCGACGCGCGGACCTCGTACGGGCCGAGGGGCAGGAGCACGCCGCGGAAACGGCCGCCGGCGTCGGTGACGTGCATGACCTCGTAATTCGTGGCGGTGTTCTTCAGCGTCACCGTCACGCCGGGCAGCACGCCACCGGTGGCGTCGGTGACGGTGCCTTCGATGACGCCGGTTGTGGCCTGCGACTGCGCGAAGAGAAACGTGGGAACGAGAACCAGCAAAAGGACGAGCAACGACCGGAGAGAGGGCGATCGACGCATGGAGCCTCCTCGTCTTATTGAACGACTTTGGACGTTGCGCTCACGATACGCCCCGAGCCCGTTCGTGTCATCCTGCCACCCATCATGAAAACCTTCATTTGCGTCGTCGCCCTCGCCGCGGCTGCGACCGCATTCGCCCATCCCGGCTCCGGCATCGCCGTGCACGCCGGACGCGTGTACTTCGTCGACACCGGCGGCGGTGTGTTCGCGCTCGAAGGCACGCGCGTGTCGCGCGTGCCCGGACCGGCGTTTCACTGGTTCGCGGTCGATCCGCGGGGACAGTTCCGCAACGTGCGCATCCCCGGCGGCGATCTCGCCCCGGCCGGTCCGCTGCTGATGTCGAGCGACGTGCCGGTGGTGGTCGGGACGGACGGCGCGTTCTATTACGCGAAGGGCAACCAACTGGTGAGGGTGGGCGCCGATGGCCGGCAGTCGGTGCGGGCCACGTTGCCGCGCGTGGAGTGGGCGAACGACCTCGCCGCCGGTCCGAACGGCTCGATTTACTACACCGAGGATGCGGCGGTGCGGAAGGTGGACGCGGCCGGGCGCATCACGACGGTCGCGGAGCGGGTCGCCGTTCCAAACTGCGTCTCCATCCCCGGGAACACGAAGCCGTACCTGCGCGGACTCGCGGTCGCGCCCGACGGATCGATCTACGTGGCCGCGGCGGGATGCGGCGCGCTGCTGAAGATCGATCCGCGCGGACGCGTCGCGCCGCTCCTGCGCACGGCGTCGCCGTGGGCAGCGACCGCGGTGGCCGTCGCGAACGGCGAGGTGTACGTGCTCGAGTACTCGCACACGGAAGGCGACGACCGCAGTCGCTGGTACCCGCGCGTCCGCAAAATCGCCCGCGACGGCAAGGTCACGAACCTCGGCGGCAGTGGGCGGAAGTGAGTGTCATGACACGTGTCCGCGCCGCCATTCATCGATGAGGTTCGCCACCAGTCCCGTCCATCCCGTCTGATGTGAGGCCCCGAGGCCTTCGCCGGTCTCGCCGTGAAAGTACTCGTAGAAGAGGACGAGGTCCTTCCAGTACGGATCGTGCGCGAAGAGCTCCGCCTTGCGCGATCCCCGGGGGCCGTTCACGGGGCGGTAGCCATCCGCGTCGGGCAGGAAGATGTTGATCATGCGATCGGCGAGCATGCCCGCGAGGCCGGTGAGGGTGACGTTGCGCGCAGGCAGCGGCGTCGAGGAGTGCGTGCGCGTGCGGCGTCCCGCGCCGGCGCCGATGCCTTCCGTCGCCCGCGACCTGTCCTGTGGAGCGGCGGCCGCTTCGGCCGCCG